>DAIDIA010000028.1 GCA_027459565.1 Acidimicrobiaceae bacterium
GAGAGCATTGACACCACCTGCTCGGCCGTGATCCGATCCGAGGGTCGGCCGCGAGTCATGAGGGTGATCACCTCCTGCCAGTGCTGACCGAACTCCACCCGGATCGTCGGCGACCGTACGAGGCGCGCCACGGCGACCTCCGAAGCCGTTCCTTCGAAGGCGCGGCGTCCGCTGAGGCATTCGAGCAGGACGAGCCCCAGCGCGTACACATCCGCGGCGGGTCCAACCTTCGCGCCCTGTGCCTGCTCTGGCGCAAGGTAGGCGACGGTTCCAAGGGTGAACCCGGTGGCGGTCATCCCGGTGGTGTCGACAAGTTGCGCAATTCCGAAGTCCGTGAGGTGCGCATTCCCGCGTTGATCAACGAGCACGTTTGCGGGTTTGACGTCGCGATGCACGACTCCCTGGGCATGAACGTATCCCAATGCCGCGGCGACTCCTGCTCCGATGCGCGCCACGTCGTGGGACTCAAGCGGACCTTCGACGAGGAGTTGGGCGAGCGTTGGCCCTTCGATGATCTCCATGACGAGAAAGGCGCGACCATCGAGTTCACCGGCATCGAGAAGCCGAACGAGGTTCGCATGCGCAAAGCGCGCGAGCGTCTTCACCTCCGAGGCGAATCTGGCCCTGTCCGCGTGCTCGGCGCCGCTCAGGACCTTCACCGCGACAGGCCGCTCAAGGCGGGTGTCGAACGCGCGATAGACCGCGCCCATGCCACCGCGCCCGAGGACGCTGTCGAGCCGATAGCGGCCGTCGAGTACCTCGGAGATCAGAGGATCGATCGTCCTCGACGCTGAATGGGTCGGTCCCTTTATGGAATCTGGCATGATCCCCACCATCGTTGCACGTGCGGCGAATGACGACGAAGCGGGAGAGCGCCTGCGGCGCAGGGCCGCTTGCGTGAAGCCCGCCAGAGTAGGTTATCTGCGCTCACAACGGCGAAACGACGCTCTGGGCACGTATCTTTGCGCACGAGAAGCAAAAGACCGATGAAGTGCCGTCAGGGGGTTGAACCCTCCGGCGCAGATGTCTCGCCAAACCCCTTGCGCACCATCTCTCCCCACTCGCGACGACCGCGAAGTGCGCGAACCATTCCGCGGAGCTGCCAGATGGTGGACAGCTGCCGGTATCCAAACTGTTCAAGTGCCGCCCATAAAACGAGCAGCGCGCGGTCGGTGATGGTCTGGTAATGACGCGCCGTCAGCTCGTCGAGCATGATCGCGCCGACGTTGAACAAAAGACCCCACCCATAGATCGCAAGACCGAACAGCAGTGCGAACTGCACATTAACGATGTGCAGCCAGAGCCCGACACCAAGACCGGCGAGTCCCAGTACCTCTATGAGCGGCCCAAGCAGCTCGACGAGAATGAAATAGGGGAGCACGACGGCTCCAATCGCCCCGTAGCGGGGATTGAACGCCATGTGTCGATGGCGCCACAGCACATCCGCAAGGCCCCTCTGCCAACGATCGCGCTGACGACCGAGAAGTCGAAGTGTCTCGGGAGCCTCGGTCCAGGCCACCGGCTCGGGAATAAAGACGACCCTGCTTGCCGTGGATCGCTCGATACCGTCGCGTCGCAGACGCACGACGAGCTCCATGTCCTCGCCGATGCTCTCAACTTCATATCCGCCGATTGCGCGCAACGCGTCGCGTCGAAAGAGTCCGAACGCTCCGGAGATGATCAGGTTGCCACCGAGACGGTTCCAGCCAAGACGGCCGAAGAGGAACGACCGAAGGTATTCAACGGTCTGGACTCCGGGAAGAAATCTGCGAGAGACGCGCGGAATGACGACGCGGCCAGCCCGGATCTTTGAGCCATTGGCGACGCGGATCGTCCCCCCGGAGGCGACGATGTCATCGCGGTCGAGAAACGGCTGGGCGATTCGCAACAACGCACCGGGTTCGATGATCGTGTCCGCGTCGATCGCGCAGACGAGCTCACCCGTTGCGAGGTTGAGCGCGCTGTTCAGCGAATCAGCCTTGCCGCCATTCTCCTTGTCGACGACGACGAGGCCCGGATAGAGACGCGAGCGATAGAGGCCCCGCACCTCTTTTGTCGGCAGGAGACGTCGATACACCAGATAGATCGGGCGCAATTCGAACTCACGCGTGAGCGCATCGAGTGTTGCGTCGCGCGATCCGTCGTTCACCACCACGACCTCGAGATCGGGATACTCGAGGGTCATGAGCGCCCTCACGCTTTGGCCGACGGTCAGAGCCTCGTTGTAGGCGGGTACGAGGATGCTCACTCGCGGGAGAATTGAAGATCCCAGCTGCCATCGGAGATCCTCCGCCGTATCTCTTCGACGGTGCTGGACCATCTCCCAGATTGCGCAGACGAAGAGCGAGAGCCAGTAGAGGTTCGCGACAAGAAAGAATCCGATCACCACTCCGAGGAAGCTCAGATAGGCGACGAGCGCAGCGGTCCTCACCACGATGGTTCACCGAGACCACTATTCATTGGGAATGTCGAGAACCTGTCGGGCAATATCTGAGGCAAACACATCGTGGTCTTGGAGCGATCGCCTCAGATAGAGTCGTCCGCCGGGGCCGATCTGGTGAAGTGCAATTGCGGCTCCGCTTCGCACCTCCCAGGATTGGTCTCGAAGCAGTCTCGCGATTTTCGGAGCGAACTTCCACGACTGCGATCGCCCGAGGCCGCGTACCGCAGCCACTCGCACCATCTCACTCTCGTCGTCAAGGAGACCGACAAGCACCTGCTCCGCGCGAGTACCCGTGATCGATGCGAGCAGGGTTGCCGATCGGGCCCGCACCGTCGGATCCGGGTCGGTTGCCGAATCGAGTGAGGCGTCCAGGAATCTCGGATCGGCGAGGCGCGTCGCGACTCGCAATGCCCGTGCACGTGAGGCAGAGGACGCGCGCGCGAGATAGCGCTCGAGAGGCGCTGTGACCCGATCTCCGAATCTATTGAGGGTATCCTCGGCGATGTTGCGACAGCGCTGATCGGCGTCATCGAGCATCGAAACGACACGTTCGATGATCGGCTCCGAGGGGTGATCTTGACACCACGCGATCGAGGCGGCGCGAACGTAGGACTTCGGGTCATCGAGGCGAGCCGGCACCACCTCTTCGCCGTCTCCGTAGAGCGCGAATTCGCGAACGCCGCGCAGTCGGACCCACCACCGACGGCTCTGACATCGCCGAGCTGCCTCGGATAGCAGACCGACCTTTCGAGCGGTATCAGTCACTGACACGCGCGCGTCTCCCGAGACACTTGCGGCAATCTCGGCAAGCACACTCCGATTCAGCCGAGCGTGTTTCTCAAACTGTTCGCGGTCCATGGACTCACCCGACCCAAAGAGTGCGGTTGCCTCGCGGCGAAGCCGCTCGTACTGCAGCCGGGTCAGCCGAGATCTCTGTAGATCCCAGAACGCATGCCCAAAGAACACCGCCAGCATGAATACAAGCGCTCCGAGGTCGAACAACGAGAGGATGATGAGCGATCGAATAATCATTGCGACCTAGTCCCCGAGGGCCCGATGCACCCGTTGGAGGAGGACCGGCAGACTGAAGGGCTTCGTCACATGGTCAAATGCGCCGAGTTCAAGCGCACGTACGACTTCGGACTCCGAGGACCTCGCGGTGAGAACGATGACCTTCGTGGTCTTCAGGACTCCCGATCGACGAAAATGCTCGAGAACGGTGAATCCGTCGAGGCCCGGGAGGTTCACGTCAAGGATCACGAGCGCCGGACGAAGCTGACCGGGCCGGGTCAGGTCGTCCACAACCGTCTGTCCATCGGTCATGCGTCGACACGAATACCCGCGCGTTCGCAGTCCATGCTCCAACAGTTCGCCTACCGCGTCGTCGTCTTCAACGATGAGAATCTCTCGACTCAGCCGCGTCGCCTCGAGGTGGGCATCTTCGATCACGCGCATCACCTGGCCGCCACCGAGATCGCGCGCGCTCGAGAGCGTCTGGTATGCCCGGTGACTCAGTTCGCCGAGGTCGGCTCCGTCGACATTCAACTCTCCGACCGCGGCGCTGCAGTTCGCACGGAACCGTACACCGCCTGGCGCCGCGATCGACTGCGAAGAGAATGCCTCAAGGAGCTGCGAGACGCGTTCCGTCGCCTCGTCTCCACTGAATCCATAGAGCGCGAGAGCCATCTGTCCGGGACTCCAGCGCGAGAGCAGATGCGCTCCCTGGAAATTCGCGAGCAATGTCAACGCGAGCTCGCGCAACACCTGATCGCCAAAGTCATGACCGAATCGATCGGAGATTCCCGCGAGATCATCGACTCCGAGGAGGACATACGCGAGCCCCTGTTGATCCCGAGTCGCCCTCTCGACAAGGTGCGGCCACTCCCGCTCGAAACTCGTCCGATTCTGCAGTCCCGTGAGGGCATCGCTATCGCGAGAGTCTCGAAGCGCGCGGTTTCTCTCGAGACAGCCGCTGATCCGACTCACAAGCTCGGGACCGACAATTGGCTTTTTCACGAAGTCGTCGGCGCCGGCACCAAACAGAAGCTCGGTTGTCGAGGCGTCCTGCGAGGCACTGAGAAAGATGACGGGTAACGCCCGGTGACGTGGCTCCGCGCGGATCAACCGACAGAGTTCGTCTCCGCGCACATCGGGAATGTCGAGGTCAAGCAAGACGAGATCCGGGTTGCTCTCATTGAGCAGCCTCCAGAACTGCTGGACCTCTTGCGCCACAAGCACCTCAAAGTCCGAGGCCTCGAGGATCGCGCGAACGCTGGCGACAATGACGGGATCATCGTCGATGACGAGAATGCGCTGATGAACCTCGGGGACGTTGCCGAGCGCCTCCCTGACTGCGGCGATGATTCCCTCGGGACCAAGCGTGGCCGGGAGAAATCCGCTCACGCCAGCGTCCATCGCGCGCACTCTGAACTTGAGCCGCTCGATATCGGAGATGGCGAACACAATGCGGGGCTTGCCAAGACGAGTGAGGGCCCTCGCGAGGCCCGAAAGCGCCTTCTTGTCCGACCCAAGTTCGAGTACCAACGCCGCTGCTGATCGGGAGCCAAGCTTCTCCTTCAGAGCCTTCGAACTCTTCGCCGCGACCCAGGTGAATCCGGCGGCTTCACAGGCAAGGCCGAGGGCAGTCCGAAACCCCGGTTTGGAATGCATCACCGCAATGACGCGTGTATCGGTAGGAATCGACCCGTCCGATACAGGACCCCGGTCGAGCGAGTCACGGAGATCTTCGACGAGCTCGAGCGCGCGCGTGACCGAGGCATCGTCGATGATCTCGTGGCCCTCGAAGATGCGTTCGAATTCGCCCGCGATGATTGACGCCTCGCGACGGCCGAACGTACCCGCGGATCCAGCCAATCGATGGGCATCTCGCAACGCGCGCTCTCGCAGCTCGGGATCGAGACGCCCTTCGACGAGCGCGGCGAGTGCCTCCTCGATCGATTCGACCCGTTCGGTCATCTGCCCCCGGAACCGCGACCAGATCTCCTGCAGCTGAGCGTTGATTGCCTCTTCGGGGTCCGACCGATCATCCCCTGTCACCTGCGACGTTCTCCCTTCAAAGTCGTGCTTACTCCGTCCATCGGAGAAGATCGGCGATCTGGCCCGAGAGAAGCATCGGGTCGAAGGGTTTGACGAGCACGCCCGCGACCCCAAGTTCGCTCCAGCGGGTCTGCTCCGAGGCGCCGACCTTCGCGGTCAAAAGGATCACCGGGATGTCCTTCGTGGACCCATCACTCTTGAGCCGTTCAAAGGTTGCCGGGCCGTCGAGCCCCGGCATCATCACATCGAGAAGGATGGCGTCAGGTCGCTCGCG
>DAIDIA010000029.1 GCA_027459565.1 Acidimicrobiaceae bacterium
GCTCGAGGCTCCCGATGAACTGCGCGGCCGGATCTCGGCGATCCAGCTCGCCGTCGTCAGCAGCGGTCCTCGCCTTGGCAACCTCGAGGCAGGCGGCGTCGCGCAGGCATTCTCCGACCAGGTGTCGGTGGTCAGCGGTGGCCTTGGAGCGCTGATCGGCATCATCGTCATCTCGAGGCTGATGCCCCGATTCCTCAGCTATCGAATCGCGCGCACCGAGACCGACATCAGTCCGACGACCGGCTCATAGCCCGCTCATCGACCAAGGGCACTGCGTCGGGTCAGGTGCGTGGCGCGAGATCGGGTTCGACCTGGCCGATCCTTGGCCCGAATCCCCGGCGGTAGACCATCAGCGTCCGGCGGAAGGTGATCACCACGGTGCCGTGCTGGTTGAATCCCGTCGTCGCCACCGTGACGATGCCAACCTCGCTTCGCGAGTTGCTCGGTCTCAGCGCAATGACCTCTGACTGGGAGTAGATGGTGTCCCCGGCAAAGACGGGCGCGGGCAGCCGGACCTCATCCCAGCCGAGGTTCGCGAAGACGTTCTGGCTCACGTCGGTGACGCTCTGTCCCGTCACGAGCGCGAGTGTGAACGTCGAATCGACAAGCGGTCGCTTGAATTCGGTCTGTGCGGCGTAGTGGTGGTCAAAGTGCACCGGCGCGGTGTTCTGACTCAACAGGGTCATCCAGATGTTGTCCGTATCGGTGATCGTCCGTCCGAGGGGATGGCGGTAGATGTCTCCGATCGTGAAGTCCTCGAAGTAGCGTCCGCGCCAGCCCGGTACGACGCGCGATCCTCCCTGACCCTCCTGGTCACCGGTCATCGTCGACTCCTCCCGCTCCCTGTCATTTTGTAGCGTAGGCGCGTTCGATTGTGACGGACCGGGGTCTCCGACGCTTCGTCGCCTCGGGATCGCGCGGTGTGAGCCTCTGTCGAGGACACCGTCCTCTCGGCGAGGTCCTCGTGATCAGTGGAATCGATCAGTGGAAGTTCCGGCTGCGCAGTGCCAGCGAACCGAGATCGAGCGCCTCGACCTGCTCCGCAACGACGCTGATGACCGACTCTGCCCGTTCGAGGCGTCCGCGCACGATCACCGCGGGACAGCACAGCTCGTTTCGATAACGCAGCCAGAGTCCGGGGGAGCAGATGACGTTGACAAGTCCGCTCTCGTCCTCCAGGTTCAAAAACACCACCCCCCCCGCCGTGCCCGGTCGCTGTCGATGGGTGATCACGCCAGCGACCAACACACGCCCGATCTCGACGTCCGCGAGAGCACTGATCGAAAGCACCGACCGGGCACTGAGCGCGTGGCGAAGATGGACGAGCGGATGGCCATCGGGGGTGACACCCGTCGTTGCAAGGTCCGCGATGCTGAGTTCTTGCGCGGTCATCGGTGCGAGCGCGGGCGGACGGGCTCCGGACTGGGTGTAGGGAAGGCGCTCCTCGCCCGGCATGGCAAGCGCGCCGAGTGACCAGATGCTCTCGCGGCGCCGGGAGACACCGGGAGTTGGCTCTTCCATGGCGAAGGGCCCGATCCCCTCGCACGCGCCCGCTGCCCCGAGTGTCTCGAGCTGCGCGGCGCTCGCCCGGGACCGCCGCGCCAGATCGTCGAGGCTCGCATAGGGACGGCCCCTCGCGATGCGCTCCGCAAGATCGCGTCCGATGCCGCGTACCGCTCCAAGACCAAGGCGCACCACACACCGGTGGGGGGCCTCCTGATCCTTGACGAGCGAGGCCTCGGGTTCGGAGTGATTGACATGGGCGCGATGCACAACGACCCCGTGTCGCATCGCGTCACCAACGAGCGACTGCGCGGACCAGAACCCCATCGGCTGCGCATTGAGCAGCCCCGCAAGGAAGACCTCGGGATAGTGCAGCTTCAACCACGCGGAGGCGTAGACGAGGTAGGCGAACGAGACCGCATGCGATTCGGGGAATCCATAGTTCGCGAACGCGGCGAGCTGTTCAAAGATGCGCTCGGCAACCTCGACACTCACCCCCCTTTCGAACATCCCCTCGTAGAGACGCCGCTGGATCGCCCGCATCCGCTCGGCAGACCGCTTTGAACCCATCGCCTGACGCAGCTGGTCGGCCTCGGTCGCGCTGAAGCCCGCGACATCGATCGCGATCTGCATCAGCTGCTCCTGGAAGAGCGGAACACCGAGGGTCTTCTTGAGTGACCGCTCGAGAAGCGGATGCAGATAGGTGACCTGCTCCTTGCCCGCGCGCCGACGGAGATAGGGGTGGACAGATCCCCCCTGGATGGGCCCGGGACGGATCAGCGCGACCTCGACGACGAGATCGTAGAAACACGTTGGCCTCAGACGGGGAAGAGTTGCCATCTGCGCCCGGCTCTCGACCTGGAAGACGCCCATCGAATCCCCGCTCGCCAACATCGCATAGACCGCATCGTCCTGTTCGATCAATGCAAGGTCGATCTGCGTCCCGTCAAAACCCGCGAGGAGATCGATCATCCGGTGCAATGCCTCGAGCATGCCGAGGCCGAGGAGGTCGAACTTCACCAGCCCGATCTCGGCACAGTCGTCCTTGTCCCACTGCAAGACAGAACGCCCCTCCCGACGCGCCCACTCCACCGGACAGACCTCGATGACCGGGCGATCACAGATCACCATGCCACCCGAGTGGATGCCGAGATGGCGCGGAGCACCGAGAAGTTCGCGGACAAACCGGGTCACTCCGACGGGAACGTCTTGAAAGGGATCCTGTCCACTCTCGGACTGTCCGAGATGGCGCGATCCGTAGCTCGCGACCTCCTTTGACCACTGGTGCACCTTCGACTCCTCGTAGCCGAGTGCGCGCCCGACGTCGCGGATTGCAGAACGCGTGCGGTAGGTGATGACATTCGCAACCTGCGCGGCGTGTTCTCGGTCATAGCGCGCGTAGACATACGCGATCACCTCGTCGCGTCGACCTGACTCGATATCGAGATCGATATCCGGGGGGCCCTCGCGCGCCGCCGAGAGAAAACGCTCGAAGAGCAGTCCGAGTCCGACCGCATCGACATTCGTGATGCCAAGCGCGTAGCAGACCGCGGAGTTCGCCGCCGATCCGCGACCCTGGCAGTAGATGTTCGATCGCCGACAGAATGCAACGATGTCATGGACGACGAGGAAATACCCTGGAAAGCCGAGCTGGTTGATGATCTCGAGCTCGCGGTCTATCTGTTGCCATGCCCCGGGAACGCGTTCGCGATCGCGCATTCCATAACGCACGCGGGCCCCCTGCTCGGCAAGGTCGCGCAGGTACCGATCCTCGTTGTATCCCTCGGGAACCGGGAACGGCGGGAGTCCAGGGACCACGCAGGAAAAGTCAAAGGCGCAGCTCTCTCCGATCTCGACCGTCGCCTCAAGCGCACCCGGATAACGCGCAAAGCGACGCGCCTGTTCCGCCGAGGACCGCAACGTCTGACCCGCCCACGCAGGAAGCCATCCGGCGACCTCCTCGAGGGTCCTCTTCGCGCGCACCGCACTCAGGAGACTCGCGAGTGGATAGTCCTTCGCGCTCGCGTAGTGCGCGTTCGCGCTTGCGACAATTGCAACGTGTGCGCGCGCAGCGATCTCTGCCAGTGCATCGTTGCGCGCGCTGTCAAGCGGCGAACCGTGATCGAAGAGCTCCATGAAGACCCGGTCCCTTCCAAAACATGCGATGAGTTGATCAAGTGCGCGCGCTGCAGGTCGCGGTCCCCCCTCCTCGAGCGCGCGGCGCACGCTGCCGTGTCGGCAGCCCGTGAGCACAACCCAGTTCCCGTGATGTGACGAACCGAGCTCCCCGAGCGAGAAGGCTGGCTGGCCCTTCCTGGAGCCGCGCAGGTGCGCGCGCCCGCTTGCCGCCGAGAGCGACGCGTATCCAGCGGCACCCATCGCAAGGACAACGAGGTGGTGCGCCTGTGGATCTATCGCTCCCGCGCGCTCGTCGACCTCGAGACCCGGCGCGACCGGAAGACTCAGCTCTGCGCCAAAGATGCTGGGGAGCCCGACCTCGCGCGCGGCCGTTGCAAAGCGCACCGCTCCGTACATCCCGTTGTGATCGGTCAGCGCGAGACCCGAAAGGCCAAGGCGCACCGCCTCGTCAACGAGACTCTCGGGGTCGCTGGCCCCATCGAGGAAGCTGAAGTTCGAGTGACAGTGCAGCTCGACGTAGGGAACCCCCTCCGGCCGCGAACGCGCGCGGAGGAGATCCGCAACGCCGGCCAGCGGGTCGCTCACACCGGCCCCGGTCGAACCGGCTCCGCGCCCGGCGAGACGGCGCTCGAGCTCTGACCACGGGATCACGGGATTGAACGAGGGCATGGACCAAAGATAATCGAACATATGTTCGATTATCTAGTGCGGATCTTCGTGCCTCCTCGGCGCGGACGCACACTCTCTCGCCTGGCTCAGTCGTACTCCCCCTCGAGGTGCCACCTGCCCCGGGCACAGAGGACGAGGAGCGCGCGTTCGTCATCAAGGAGCAGCTGGAGGCGCGCGCGCCGCGTCGCGCGGCGGGGATCCCACCACAGCTCCTCGCTCGGCCAGGGTCCACTCCAGCCCTTGACTCCGAAGGTGCCGCCATGGGAGAGGACAACCCTCTCGGGCGTCCCCCGCAAGATTCCGCGCCGGTCGACGCGAACCTCGGTCCCGTCGCGCGCAACGAGGGCGATCTCGGGAAGTTCACAGTAGACAAGGGCGGGACTCGGGAGGGGAAGCCGGCCGGGCCAGGGCATGGGTGGTCTTTTCGTCTGGCGCGGAGCCGGCTCGCCAAAACAGGAATAGGAGATCCGTTCGATCGGGCCGCGTCCACCATCGAGTCGTGCCTGCATCACCATGTTCTGGCCGAGCATCCCCTCGAGACGTACACAGACCCGCGCGATCTCGTCGTCATCGCGTGCCTGTTGGTCCCAGAACCCGAGCTGATCTCCCTGTGCGTCGATGACCTCGTGTGCGCGAAGCGAGAGTGCGCTCACACCGAGTGCGTCCGGGAACTCTCCGGGATGCATCTGGCCCTCCCCGCCCATCCAGGAAGAGAGCTGCCAGCGCATGCGTTCGGCCAGGGAACGTGCATCCCAGCCATGGCCACGTTGCCAAAGGCGCGTGTCGGTGCGCGCATCGCTCCTGATGACACCGAGCTCACAGATCGTGCAGCGAAGGCCGCGCGCGCGAAGCTGTGCACAGAACGCCTCGCTCAATGTCGCGACGTGCCCGACAAGCACCTCCATCTCGGCAATCGGTTCATCAAAATGCCCGAGTTCAACGATCTCTTCATCGCTGTCATATCCCGTGTGCCGGTCGAGCTCGCGTGCGCGGGCGCGTTGTTGTGCGAAGAACCCCCGCATGCCAAAACGCTCCAGCACATCACTCTCCTCAAGGTCGGCGAACGCGCCGAGCGTGTGGATGCCAAGACGTTCAAGCAGGCCGCTCAACTCGGGTTCACCGATCAGCTCGACGGGAAGATCTGCCAGGAACGTCGCCGTCGCCCCAGGGGGGACGATCACCCCGTCGCGGGCGGCGAGTGCTGCCCCGAACGATCCCTCCGCAATGCCGATCTCCCACTCACGGCGGCCCTCCTGATCTCCGAGAAGATCGCGTATGGCCTGGTCGATCACACGGACCAGCATGTGCTCACCACCGAAATACCGGGCAGGGCCACGGGTAGGGATCGCCATCCACCCCGGCTCGCGCACAATCAGGCCGGGTGCCAGCTCATGGATCTTCCGGACGACGGGAGTGAAGACATGAAACTCGGCCGCCCTGTCTCTTGGAAGGCGCGTGAGATCGGGAACACGGCGCTCTGCCTCCCTGAGGTCCTGTCCAATCGATACACCCTGTTCGCGCGCACGCGAAGAGGCGGCGATCACGCGACCATCCTCCGTGACGACAGCCGCGGAATCAACAGCAACCGCGTGGGCGATGATCGGCCAATGGGGGAAGACCACCACCAGCATGCGCTCGGGGAACTTGTCCTTGGTCGGAATCGATCTGCTGTTCATCTATCCAACGTCGTGCAGCCCGCCGCCGTCGAATCTTGCATCGCGTCGGTCATCGCCAGATTGGCCGAAGTCGTGCAGCCCGACGTGCACGGGAGGATGCTCTCGTGCGTCACGAGAGAGACAGGCGCCATCATTGGGAAAGGTGAGTTCGTGCACCTCGCGCACCGAGGTGCTGCGCCGATGCGTGACCTCAACGCGCAGCTGGCGACTTGAGAGATGTCCGTCTCCGCGCCCGATCCCAGCAGCGGTGCTCTTCACGACCTCGATCAGGGTGTCGGGAACCTCTGGCCAATAGCGTTGGCTCGCCATGGACGAGGATGAACCAGAGCCGGCACGCAGGGTGATCGGTGGAGCGAGGACTACCAGTACGCAGCGATACTCACGCGCGCGACGCTGCAGGCGCCTCGCGTCATGGACACTGACGGGACGATCGCTGCCGAGGAGAAGGAGTGAACAGGCCTCCATCAGGACCGACGCCGCGCCCGCTACCCGTTCGACCGGATGGGGGATCACCACGAGATGCTCGAGCGCGACCCCAAGCTCTGTCGCACCCACAAGACTTGCCCGGGAGAGGTTGAGCATGCCGACCCAACGGCGGTCGCGCGTCGGACCAGCACACAGTCCGAACGCGAGCGAGGTCATTCCGTGACCCCGTACGCCACCGATCAGCACCGTGCTGCCACCCCGCAGGCCGCGAGATCCAAACAGCGCCGCGAGCGGTGGAGCGAGCATGAGAGCCCGCGCGTCCGGCGGAAGGTCGCGTGCCCCCCGGTGGACCTCACCCAGAAGTGCCTGGTGACGGGCGCGGCGGACCGGGTCATCGACGACAGTGTCGGCCAAAACAGGACCGCCCGACACTGACCGGTCAGGGGAAACCCGGGTCATGAGCCATCCGACATAGGCGACTCAGCCTAGCAATGTTTATCGAACATATGTTCGATAAACCCCTACTCCTCCCTTTTACCCCGCAGGTAGCGGTACGCCAGGCCGATGGCCGCAACGACCACCGCAGCCTCGATGAGGAAGGCAAACACTCCGAGGATCACATGCACGATGGTCGAGAGGAAGACGAGCACGAGCACGAGACCGACACCGCTGACGATGACACGCGTCGGAGACAGGCCCACGCTGCGCTTTGTGGGTTGCAACAACGGACCCACCTCCTTCATTTTCCCAAGCCCACCCTAGCGACATTTGAAAAGATCTCGACGAGATATCGCGACAACCGATCTGGACGAACTATCTCGTCTTCGATTTCGATGAACGGCATGCGATCACGTAGCCTTGGCCGACATGGCAACCCCACCAGGAAGGGCCGACGGCTCGAACACAACGCGGGCGGGCGAGATCCGCGAGGCCCGGTCGAGACTCTCCGCCGCGGTACTCAGTGGGGATCTTGCCGCGGCTGAATTTCCCCGCCAGTACGCAAAGGTGTGCGATCACTGGCTCGCGTCGCTCTTCGAAGAGGCGACCGAGGGAAGGCCCCGCGGCTGCACACTTGTCGCCGTCGGAGGATACGGACGCGGAGAGCTCACACCGGGGAGCGACCTCGACCTGGTGCTGCTCCACAAGGGAAGGCGCCACCACGAGGAGATTGCAAACGCCATCTGGTACGCGATCTGGGACAGCGGCATCCGCCTCGATCACAGCGTGCGCACGAAGAAGGAGGCGGTCGCGATGGCGCGGGTGAACCTCAAGGTGGTTCTCGGCCTCCTCGATGGGCGCGTCATCGCCGGAGACGAAGAGCTCGCGGCTCCGGTCTTTGGCGCGACGCGCGATCTCTGGCGTCGCGAGTGGGAGCGCTACCTTCCCGAACTCGAGGAGTCGGTGGCGCTCCGTCACCGGTCGTCAGGCGAGCTCGCATTCCTCCTCGAGCCCGATCTCAAGCTCTCCGAGGGCGGACTGCGCGACATCGGTGTCTTGCGCGCGCTCGGTGAGGCGCTTCCCGAGGTCGGAGAGCTTGCGACCTCTGTCCAGGTGCGACAGGCCGAGCGCACGATCGTCTCGGCGCGCGTCGCGGTGCAGTGTCGCACTGCGGCCGCGGGTGACCGCCTGTTGCTCCAGGAGCAGGACCAGGTGGCCGAGACACTCGGCTATGAAGACGCCGATCGACTGATGGCTGCAATCGCCGAGGCCGGACGGGCGATCACGACAGCTGGCAACGAGGGTTGGCGACGCGTACGTCTCTTTGAGCAGGCGGAAAGCCAGACAGATTCAGTGGATACCGAGCTTGGTTCGGGTGTCATATGGCGCCGCGGAGAAATTGCACTCAGCGGGGACGCTGATCTCGCGCACCATCCGGGGATGGCGATGAAGGTCGCGCTCGCGGCCGCAGAGCGAAACGCTCTCATCGAACATGCAACGCTCGATCGTCTCGAACGCGACACCCCCGCACCGTCCACTCCCTGGTCAGACGAACTTCGCAACGCCTTCATCGCGTTGTTGCAGACCGGAGACGCACTCGTCCCCGTGATCGAATCGCTCGATCAGCGCAGACTCTTCGAGCGGTTCGTTCCCGAATGGACTAACGTCCGCAACCGTCCGCAGCGCAATGCGTA
>DAIDIA010000030.1 GCA_027459565.1 Acidimicrobiaceae bacterium
CGAGCTCCATGGTGAGTCTGGGAATCGCCACGGGATTCGAGCGGAGCTACGGCGTGCTCCGAAGGATCGGCATGACCCCGCTGGGTCGACGCAGGCTCATCAGTGCGAAGATCCTCGCGATCATCGAGATCGAGACCCTGCAGATCGTGGTTCTCGGAGCGATCGCGTTCGGCCTCGGATGGCATCTGGGCTCACAGATCCCCGAGGCTCTGGGAGCGCTCGTGCTCGCATCGATTGCCTTTGGCGGCATCGGACTCTTGCTCGCAGGGACACTCAGAGCAGAGGCGACGCTCGCGCTTGCGAACGGGCTCTACGTCATCTTCCTCCTCAT
The DNA here is from genome assembly GCA_027459565.1 of Acidimicrobiaceae bacterium. Taxonomy (GTDB): domain Bacteria; phylum Actinomycetota; class Acidimicrobiia; order Acidimicrobiales; family Bog-793; genus CAIVND01. Next base: position 332 of record DAIDIA010000030.1, read on the forward strand.
CGGCGGGATCATCTTCCCGCTCGACAGACTCGGTGGCTTCGCTGCCTTCGCCAGACTCCTGCCGGGCGCGGCGCTGACCGATGTCCTCCACCCCATCTTCTCGGGCGCCCAAGCGCCGACGAGCGCATGGATCACGCTCGCGGTCTGGGCAGTTTTGGGCCCGATCGCAGCGACAAGATTCTTCCGATTCGAATAGGCCGCTTCGTCTCGCCGATCCGACCAGTGCCATTCGCGGACGCTCCGCCGTGCGTCCGACGGGAATCCCCCGCCCTACGATGGACAGACTGTGCGTAACTACCGGGTAAGCAAGCGTCTCTTCGTCGCGATCGCCGCAACCGCGGCTGGCTGCTATGCGGTGCTGGTGCTCACCGGTGGCGCAGTGCGTCTCACCGGATCGGGTCTCGGTTGCCCCGACTGGCCGAGCTGTTACCACTCGCGCTTTACCGCGGCCCTCTCGTATCATCCGCTGATCGAATTCGGCAACCGGTTGATCACCGTCGCCGTGAGCGTCGTCTCGATCCTTGCATTCTTCGCTGCACTCTTGCTGGTGGAGAGGCGCCGGGATCTCACGTGGCTGAGCGGTGGTCTCGTCATTGGCTTGATCGCGCAGATCGTGCTCGGCGGAATCGTCGTGCTGACCAAACTCAATCCGTACCTCGTCTCCCTCCACTTCGTGCTTACCCTCGGCGTCCTCGCGAACGCGCTCGTGCTCTACTACCGCGCGCGCTTTGGACCGCCCGCAAAAGAGTTCATCGTGGATCGAACGCTCGTCTGGCTCTCACGGCTCCTCCTCGTCGTTCTCACGGTATTGGTCTCGGCGGGGACGATCGTCTCCGGAGCCGGCCCGCACGCCGGCGCACCCGGTACCAAGCGCATTGCGATCGCATTCAAGGACATCGCGGAACTCCACTCGGATATCGCGCTCTTCCTCATCGGTCTCACGCTCGCGACCCTGTTTGCCTTCCACCAGGCGAGGACCTCAAACCCCGTCCAACGAAGGGTGCGTCTCCTCTTCGAACTGATGGTCATCCAGGGCACCCTTGGATACACCCAGTACTTCTTGCATGATTCGTCGGCGGTTGTGGAGATCCATCTCGCAGGTGCGACCACTCTGTGGATCGCGATGATCTGGTTCTACCTGCGACTGCATCCGCAGATATCTGACGACGCGATAGTCGATGCGCGAGGATGATTGACGTGAGCGCCGCGAGTGCAAGGACGATCGAGGTCGCACCGGAGATCGAACAGTCCACTGAGTCGCGTGAGCACGTCTCGTTTGACCGACCATGGCTGGTGATCGTCTGGAACGATCCGATCAATCTGATGAGCTACGTCACGTTTGTTTTCCAGAAGCTCTTTGGCTACTCACTCGAAAAGGCTACGAAGCTGATGCGAGATGTCCATGAGAAAGGACGTGCCGTCGTCGCAACAGGAACACGCGAGCGCGCCGAACTCGATGTCGCGCGGCTTCATCGACATGGTCTCTGGGCGACGATGGAGCAGTCGGGATGATGGGAGAGCCTCTCTGGCGCATTCGTGCCAACGCGCGAGGCGGATATGACGTGGGCCTTCCGGATGAGGAGCGCGAGCTCCTTGCGGTGCTCCCGGGTCGGATGCTGGGCGCGCTCTCTGCACTTTCCAAACCGGAGGCATCCGTGCCAGACGATCTCCGTCGTCTCTTTCCACCGGCCTATCCAACCGATGCCTCCGCCGAGAGCGCGTATATCCGCCTCGTCCGGGAGGACCTGCTCGAACACCACCGCGAAGCGCTCACATTGCTCCGCGACAGCGCCGAGATGACGCACCTCGATACCAACGGCGTCATTGCGTGGTTGACGGCTCTCACCGATCTCCGCCTCATGCTGGGGTCGATGCTCAACATCACCGAGTCCGAGATGGAGCTCGATCCCGAGGATCCCGACTACTACAACTGGATCTGTTACCAGTATCTCTCCTACCTCCAGCACGAGATCGTGACCGTACTGACCGAGCAGCTACCGACGCCTGCCACGGACGCCAACGAACGCCTTCCCGAAGACCCGTGGGGTGAACCGCTCGGCGGGTTGCGCTGGGACGGGACGCCGAGGCCGGAGCAGCCGTGAGCACGACATCCGCGCTCCCCCGTCTTTTGACGCTGATGGGTTCGGGCGAGACAGCGCCCACGATGGTGAAGGTGCACCGTTCAATCCTCGAGCGCCTTGGCCCCCGACCCGTTCCAGCCGTGTTGCTGGACACTCCCTTTGGATTCCAGGAGAACGCGGATGAGCTCTCGATCCGCGTGAAGAACTACTTTCTCGAGAGTCTTCAGACCGTGATCACAAATGCCAGTGGCATCGATCCCGAGCATCGCGAGAGTGACGATGGCCGATTTGTCGACGAGCAGCTCACGCTCAACATCAGAAGGGCGCGCTATGTCTTCTCTGGACCGGGTAGTCCGACCTATGCGCTCCGTAAATGGAAGGACACCATCGTTCCCCAGCTGCTTGTCGAGAAACTCCGCGACGGAGGAGCCATCACCTTCGCGAGC
>DAIDIA010000031.1 GCA_027459565.1 Acidimicrobiaceae bacterium
GATCCCGGCCCTGACGGCCCATCGTTGCCTGAGCGTCGGAGATCGGCGTCCGGCCAGGCTCGGCCCGAAGGCGCTCAAGGGCGAGACGGTCCTTGTCGCCGGAGGAGCGGGCGCGGTTGGACACTTTGCGATCCAGCTCGCGCGGTGGTCGGGTGCTCGCGTGATCGCGACCGTCAGCACCGACGAGAAGGGCGGACTCGCCATGCGAGCCGGAGCGAACGAGATCGTCAACTACCAGAGCGAGGACGTGATTGCGCGCATTCGCGCCTTCGCTCCTGAGGGCGTGGACGCGATCATCGAGGTCGCACCCGTCGCCAACAGATCGATCGACACCCAGGTGCTCAAGGAGGGCGGGACCATCGCCGTCTACGCGAGCGGGACCGATCCGCTCTCGATCGACATCCGTTCGATGATGCGCCTCAATGCGGGCATCGAGTTCGTCTACGTCTACACCGTCTCGAAGGCCGTGAAGCGCGCAGCGGTCAAGGACGTGTCGCGCGCGCTCAAAGACGGCGCACTCAGCGTCGGTGAGGAGAACGGACTGCCGCTCATTGCCTTCGGCCTCGGCGAGACCGCGCAGGCGCATCGCGCGGTCGAGCAGTCCGTGACCGGCAAGGTCATCATCCACACAGTCGACATCGCGCACTGACAACCGCACGCGTCGCCGGAGAGAATCCCGCGCGACCGCCGCGCGCCGAACGCCCTAGAGGCTGAGTGCCTTCGTCGGTGCGAGGGTGTTCGCGGGGTCACTCCAGTCGACGCCGGCGACGTCGATGTAGAGCTCGATCTCGTTGCCGTCCGGGTCGTACACATAGAGGCTGTGCGTCACGGTGTGATCCGAGGCGCCCGCGATCTTGACCCCCTCCGCTTTGAGGGTGGCGAGGGCCGAGCGGAGCTCCTCGTCGGTGTCTCCGATCTTGAATCCCAGGTGGTACAGACCGGCTCGATGGCTCTGCCCCGGGTGCGGGGCCTGCTCGCCCACCTCGATCAAGAGGAGTTCGTGGTGAGTGCGACCCGAGGAGAACATCGCCACCCTGGAGGGCACCGGAGAGTTGGCCTGCGTGCCTTCGGGCTCGATCATCGCGAATCCGAGCACATCACGGTAGAAGTGCACGGAACGCCCAAGGTTCTTCACAAACAACACCGCATGTCCCAGCTCTTTGATCTCCATGTGCACTCCCTTGTCGCGAACCCTTCTCAGTTCCTACCACCGATCAACACCAAGACGACCCGTTTTCTTCCCAGCACCTGGCCCTGACAGATCGCGCCGTTCAGGCGAACGACGCTCGGACGATGTCGACGAACAGACCGTGCAGGCGCGTATCCGCGGTGAGCTCGGGATGGAACGAGGCAACCAAGACATTCGCCTCGCGACAGACAACCGGTCGCGACTCCCCGTTCTGGGTGATCGACGCAAGGACCTCGACCCGATCACCAAGGCCCTCGACGATCGGAGCGCGGATGAAGACGGCGTGCATCGGCTCCTCGAGTCCCACGATATCGAGGTCCGCCTCGAATGACTCGATCTGTCGGCCAAAGGCGTTGCGTCGAACGACGATGTCGATCGCCCCAAAGGGACGTTGATCCTCTCGACCGTCGAGCACCGTGCGCGACAAGAGGATCATCCCGGCGCATGTCCCGAAGGCGGGCATCCGCGCCGCGAGGCGCTCGCGCAACAGACCATCGAGACCCGATGAGGCCAGCAACATCCCGAGCGTCGTCGACTCACCACCGGGCAGGACCAGTCCATCGACCCCAGCGAGGCCCGCTGCGGACCGGACGCTCACCGCGTTGGCTCCGAGGTGTTCGAGCGCGAGCAGGTGCTCGCGCGAATCACCCTGGAGGCCGAGCACGCCGATCGTCGGTTCACTCATCGCCGACACCGCTTCGGGCGCTCTTGACCCGGAGCGGTCAACTACCAGCCACGCTCGGCGAGTCGGGTCTCCAGTGTCTCGATCTCCGAGCCACGCATCGCCTCGCCAAGGCCCCGAGAGACCTTGACCAGCACCGAGGGGTCGTCAAAGTGCGCAGTTGCCTCGACGATCGCGGCCGCCATCCGGCTGGGATCCTCGCTCTTGAAGATCCCCGAACCGACGAAGACCGCCTCCGCGCCGAGCTGCATCACCAGCGCGGCATCCGCTGGAGTCGCGAGGCCACCCGCGCAAAAGAGCGGCACCGGCAACCTCTTCGTCTCGGCGATCTCGAGCACGAGATCGATCGGAGCCTGGAGGTTCTTCGCCCAGCCGTAGAGCTCGGCGGGATCGGAGACGCCGATCTTCTTGATGTCGCCGAGGATCGAGCGCAGATGACGGACGGCTTCGACGACGTTTCCCGTGCCCGCCTCCCCCTTCGAGCGGATCATGCACGCGCCCTCCGAGATCCGCCGCAGTGCCTCTCCGAGGTTCGTCGCGCCACAGACGAAGGGCACCGTGAAG
>DAIDIA010000032.1 GCA_027459565.1 Acidimicrobiaceae bacterium
CACGAAGAACAATCCCGTCCTGATCGGAGAGCCGGGCGTCGGGAAGACCGCGATTGTGGAGGGACTCGCGCAGAAGATCGTCGGCGATGATGTTCCCGACACGCTTCGCGGCAAGCAGCTCTACACGCTCGATCTCGGCGCACTCGTCGCGGGGTCCCGCTATCGCGGAGACTTCGAAGAGCGGCTCAAGAAGGTCCTGAAGGAGATCCGCACGCGCGGCGACACCATCTTGTTCATCGACGAGATCCATACCCTCGTCGGAGCCGGTGCCGCCGAGGGCGCGATCGATGCGGCCTCGATCCTCAAGCCGATGCTCGCGCGCGGCGAACTTCAGACCATTGGTGCAACGACGCTCGACGAGTACCGCAAGCATCTCGAGAAGGATGCCGCCCTCGAGCGTCGCTTTCAGCCGGTAAAGGTCGAAGAGCCGACGCTGACGCACACGATCGAGATCCTCAAGGGTCTACGCGACCGCTACGAGCAGCACCATCAGGTGACGATCACCGACCAGGCGCTCGTCGCCGCGGCGAACCTCGCTGACCGGTACATCTCCGACCGGTTCCTCCCGGACAAGGCAATCGACCTGATCGACGAGGCGGGAAGCCGCCTGCGGATCCGCCGGATGGTCACTCCACCCGAGTACCGCCAGATCGAAGACGATCTCATCCGCGTCCGCGCCGAAAAAGAGGTCGCACTCGAGAAGCAGAACATGGCTCAGGCGAAGGATCTCGCCGACAAAGAGCAGGGCCTCATGGACCGCAAGCTCACCATGGAAAACCATTGGCGCGCAGAGGGCGTGGAGCTCTTTGACATCGTCGACGAGGACGTCATCGCCGAGGTGCTCGCAAACTGGACCGGCATCCCGGTCTACAAGCTGACCGAGGAGGAGACCGCCAAGCTCTTGCGCATGGAAGACGAGTTGCACAAGCGGATCATCGGACAAGACGACGCGATCTCCGCGCTGTCGCGTGCGATTCGTCGGACGCGCGCCGGGCTCAAGGATCCCAAGCGCCCCTCGGGCTCTTTCATCTTCCTCGGTCCCACGGGAGTCGGGAAGACCGAACTCGCGAAGACGCTCGCAGAGCTGTTGTTCGGCGACGAGGATGCGCTCATCCAGCTCGACATGAGCGAGTACATGGAAAAGCACACGGTGTCGCGCCTTGTCGGATCCCCTCCGGGTTACGTCGGCTATGACGAGGGTGGCCAGCTGACCGAGGCCGTGCGCCGCAAGCCGTTCTCGGTGGTGCTCTTCGACGAGGTGGAGAAGGCCCACCCGGATGTCTTCAACACGCTCTTGCAGATCCTCGAGGATGGTCGTCTCACCGACGCCCAGGGTCGCAGCGTCGATTTCAAGAACACCGTGCTGATCATGACCTCGAACCTCGGCACCGCCGATCTCCGGAAGGCCGCGGTCGGGTTCTCGAAGGCCGATGAGGCGGTCACGCACGAGCGGATGAAGATCAAGGTGCAAGAGGCCCTTAAGGACCACTTCCGTCCGGAGTTCCTGAACCGCATCGACGAGGTGATCGTCTTCCATGAGCTGCAGCTAAGCGAGGTGGTGCAGATCGTCGACCTCTTGATGCGTCGGGTTGCGGAGCAGCTCGACGCCCAGGGGATCGCGATCGAGTTGACCCAGGCCGCGAAGGAGCTCTGCGCGAAGCACGGGTACGACCCGACGCTTGGTGCGAGACCGTTGCGCCGGGCGATCCAGCAACTCATCGAGGATCCGCTCTCGGAGAAGATCCTCTGGAAGGAGTACCGCGTCGGAGAGACGATCATCGTCGACGTCGAGAACGATGCGATCGTCTTCCGCGCGGTCGAGGGGATCGAGCCACCCCCGGTTGCACTGGCCGGAGCCGGCGCGGAGTAGCTCCTCTCGCGCTCTATCGGAGATGGCTCGCGCCAGATCCGTCGCAGGCGGGCCATCGGCCCGCCTGCGCTCTTTTTGTGCGCGGCGTTCCGCGACTGTGCCACCGTGCCGGTAGGGTCAGGCGATGGCGAAGACGCGATTTGAGCACCGGTGTCAAGAGTGCGGCGCCACCACCGCGCGCTGGGAGGGACGGTGTCCGACGTGTGGCGCCTGGAACTCGCTTGTCGAACAGGTCGTTGAGTCGACGCGATCCTCCGTCGCACCCGAGGAGAGCCGCGCAGTCGCGCTCGGGGGCGTCGATCCGAGTCTTGGCAACGCGCGCGCCACGGGAATCGTTGAATTTGACCGGACGTTGAGCGGAGGTCTCGTTCCGGGTTCCGTGACGCTCGTCGGCGGCGAACCCGGGATCGGCAAGTCCACGCTGCTGTTGCAGATCGCCTCGTCCCTCTCGCGCGCAAGGCGTCGCGTCGTGATCTGTTCCGCGGAGGAGTCCGCGGAACAGATCAGTCGCCGGGCCTTTCGACTGGGTGTCGATACCGAGGCGATCACATTGTGCACGACCGCCTCGCTGCCGGAGGTGCTCCGGGTTGTCGCAGAGATGCGTCCGGATCTGCTCGTCATCGATTCGATCCAGACTTTCGCGGATCCCGAGATCGCGGGATCGGCGGGGTCGGTCTCCCAGGTCCGCGAGTGTGCCGCACAGCTCGTTGCCTTCGCCAAGCGCTCGGGAGTCGCAACCGTGCTGATCGGGCACGTGACAAAGGAAGGGTCGCTCGCCGGGCCCCGGCTTCTCGAACATCTCGTCGACACGGTCTGCAGCTTCGAGGGTGACCGCCACCACGCGCTGCGGATACTGAGCGTGATGAAGCACCGGTTCGGCGCCTCGGGAGAGCTCGGGGTGTTCGAGATGACCGCCGACGGCCTCAAGGGGGTGGCCGATCCGAGCGCGCTCTTCCTCGCCGACCGCCAGACCGGAGTCGCGGGATCAATCGTGGTGCCGATCCTCGAGGGCCATCGAGCCCTGCTCGTCGAAGTGCAGACGCTGGTCACACCGACCGTCTTTGGCACCCCGCGTCGCGCGGGAGAGGGGATCGCGTCCGGGCGCCTTGCGCTCATCCTCGCCGTTCTGGAGCAGCGCGTCGGACTCCTCGCGGGAGCACTCGACGTCTTTGCCTCGGTCGTCGGTGGCGTGCACATCCAGGAGCCGGGCGCGGACCTCGCACTCGGGCTCGCGCTCGCCTCCTCGGTAACGGCGGTGCCGATCGATCCATTGACGGTCGCGTGCGGCGAGGTCGGCCTCGCGGGGGAGGTACGGCAGGTCGTGCACACCGAGCGTCGGTTGCAAGAGGCCGCGCGCCGCGGCTTTCGCCGGGCAATCGTCCCGATGACGTGTCCACGCGCTCCCGAGGGCATGGAACTGATCCGTGTCGCGACGCTGCTCGAGGCCGTGGAACGCCTGGGACTCGCCGTCGCAGATCGTCCCTTTGAGCTGGGATGATGCCCGGTCTGAGAACGAGTCGAAAGCCGGTACAATAGGGGTACCCCAAATGTCGTCCCCTCATCGCGCCACGTGTCGCGAGAGGCAACGCATTTATCTTCCGCATACCCCTGAGGAGTCGCGCAGTGTTCGATGTCGGTGACAAGGTCGTATACCCCCACCATGGCGCGGCGGTCGTCGAGAAGCG
>DAIDIA010000033.1 GCA_027459565.1 Acidimicrobiaceae bacterium
CTCACCATGGAGCTCGACATCACCGCCAGAGCGAGGATGCCCGGCGCGACGAAAGAGACGCCGTGTGATGCGCCGGTCGAAAAGACCGCGACCTCGCTGAAAAAGATCAGCAAGACGATCGGTATCCCGAACGTGACGAGAAGTGTCTCGCCGCGTTCGATCGTCATCCGCAGCTCCTCGACGGCCTGCGTTCGGACGGCGTGGGAGCTCACCTGCGACCCTCCCTGCGATGTCGGCCCGTGCGCGCCGCACGTCGCGCGGCGACGGAGGAGCCATCGAGGTTCGACCTCGTTGCCGAGAGGAAGATCTCCTCGAGCGAATCCCCACCCGAGCGCAGATTGAGGATCTCGTGGTGGTTCGCGGAGAGCCATGCGGTAAGTGGTGCGATCACGCGGGAGGGATCATCGGTGAAGACCCGAAACGAGAGGTCTTTGTCGGCCTCGATCACGGAGCCGATTTCACGTGAAAGTGCCTCGATATCGATCGGTGACGTTGTCTGGAATCGAACCGCGCTTGAGGAACGCATCAGCTCCCTGAGCGTTCCGGACGCGACGATGCTCCCCTCCGAGATGATGATGACGCGATCCGCGAGGCGCTCTGCCTCATCGAGTTCATGCGTTGTGAGAATGACGGCGATGCCCTCCTCGCGAAGGCCCGAGATGATCGACCGGACCCTGATCCTTCCTTCGGGGTCGATCCCCGAGGTGGGTTCATCGAGCAGAACGACCTTTGGACGCCCAACGAGACAGAGCGCGAGAGCGAGCCGCTGCCGTTCGCCGCCCGAGAGACGTTTCGCCGGTGTCGTTGCGACATGCACGAGATCGACAGCTTCGAGAAGCTCGACGGGATCACGCGGATTCTCGTAGTACGCGCCAAAGAGCCGGAGAGCGCGAAGCGGCGGGAGCTGCGGATAGAGTCCGAGCCCCTGCAACATCACGCCAAGCGAATCCATCAACTGCTCATGATCGGCAACGGGGTCGAGTCCGAGAACGCGCACTGAACCGCCCTCTGGAGAGCGGAATCCCTCGACCGTCTCGATCGTCGTCGTCTTGCCGGCGCCATTTGGGCCGAGAAGCGTCACGACCTCACCCAACTCGACATCGAACGAGAGACCGTTGACCGCGCGGAAGTCGCCGAAGCGAACGGTCAGGTCGCGGACCTCTATCGCGGCCATGTCAACGAGCGGTTGTGTTCAATTGCGGGGAGACTCGAAGCGATATCCGAGACCGCGGATCGTCGTGATCAGGGCAGGATGCGCGGGATCTGCCTCGATGCGAGATCGAAGGCGCTTGATGTGGACATCGAGGGTCTTGGTATCGCCGACATAGTCGTAGCCCCAGACCCGATCGATGAGAAGTTCACGCGTAACGACCCGTCCCGCATTCACAAGAAGAAGCTGCAGAAGTTCGAACTCCTTGAGAGGAAGCTTTACCTCGACGCCGCGCACGACACATTCGTGACGGTCAGGGTCGAGGCGTACCTCACCGATCTCGATGGTACGTGCGTGATCCGGAGTGCTGGTTCTCGGCGAGACGTCCGTTTGGGGGACGGTCGCTGGCTGTTGGGCCTCCGCGTTCAGCGCCGCTCTTCGAAGCACCGCCCGGATCCTCGAGATGAGCTCGCGGAGTCGGTAGGGTTTGGCGACGTAATCGTCCGCCCCGATCACGAGCCCGACGACCGTATCGATCTCGGTCGACTTTGCGGTGACCATGATGATGGGAACCGGTGACTTCGCGCGAATCAGCCGACAGACGTCGAGTCCCGAGACCTTTGGCAACATGATGTCCAGGAGCACGAGGTCAAATTCATGAGCGTTGAAGAGATCGAGTGCCTGAGCGCCGTCCCGGGCGATGGTGACGACGAAGTTCTCGCGCTCGAGCCCAACCATAAGTGCGTCGACGAATGACTCTTCATCCTCGGCGATGAGTACCCGGACGACCTCTTCGCTTGCCACGGCTCACAGGTTAGTCAAGCCGTTTGGCGGGAAAACCCCTAGTCGCTCTCGGTCGCGTTCTGCATGGGGAGAATGAGCGAAAACGTCGTTCCCTCGCCCTCGCGTGAATCAACCTCGACCCGACCATGGTGGTTGTGGGCCACGTGCCGGACGATCGAGAGTCCGAGCCCCGTTCCTCCCGTGGCACGACTCCGGCCCGGATCAACCCGGTAGAAGCGCTCGAAGATGCGCTCAAGATCACGTGTCGGTATCCCGATCCCGCTGTCTTGGATCGCGATCGTGACCCTCTGGTCCCCGACGGTTGCCCGGCACTGGACCGTCGAGTTCGGGTACGAGAATTTGACGGCGTTGTCGAGGAGATTGAACACCGCAGAGGTCAATTGGCGCCGGTCTCCAAGGATAGCAACCGGAGGATTCGGTTCGGTGAGTTCGATCGATACACCCCGTTGTGCCGCAGCCTCGCGTACGCGTTCAGCGGCCTCTGCCATGACGAGATTGACGAGAACCGGCTCACGCGGTGGTGTCGCCTCGGATTCGATGCGCGAGAGGTCGAGAAGATCGTCGATGACGCGCGAGATGCGGAATGCCTCCATGTGGATGCGCTCCGCAAGTCTCCGAGAAACTGCAGGTTCTGTCTCATCGAGCAGCGTCTCGGCAAGGAGGCCGAGTGCCCCCATCGGAGTCTTCATCTCATGGCTCACATTCGCGATGAAATCTCTCCGCACCTCCTCGAGCCTTCGCCGCTCGGAGACATCTTCGATGACCGCGGTGACCCCAAGTGTTCTTTGTCCGTTGTCGATGCTCCGTGTGCTCACGACAAGGGTTCGTCGAGGCGGGCCATAGAGCTCGAGGGTGCGCTCCTCCGCCGAACCAATCGAAGTGGTTTCAAGCAGTTCGTTGACGGCCTGAATCGCGAGGGCATCGCCATGGCGGTTGCTCATCAGCTCAATCGCCCTGGTGTTGCGGAAAACCTGTTCTCCGTGTTCATCGCAGACGATGACGGCCTGAGGCAGGGTGTCGAGTGCCTTTCGAAGACGGATCGCGTCAGCGCTGGCATTCGAGATCGCCTCCGCGGCGCGATCCGCGCTCAGTTCGACATAGGTCAGGGAGCTCTCGATGTCGTTGGGTTCGTCCACGAGATTCTCGCCGCCGAGGCGCGAGCCAAGTGCGACCAATCTCTGTCGGAGGCTGTCGACGCCTCGTCGGTTGCCAAAGACATATGCCGCGATGAGGACAAGTACCGCGATACCTCCGGCGATCGCGATCTCGGAGACCTGTATGTGCAACACGTGATTCATTCGGTCCACCTCGATTGAGACATCCCTTACAGCATGGCAGCTTGCAGGACTTTCGAAGGAGAACTCACCGAATCGCCGCGAAGATTATCTCCTTGCCAATCTGTCGCTCCCTTCGTACAATCACAGTCGCAGCATTCGTCGCAGTCCGCGGCCTCCTTATTGTCGGTGAATCCGACCTCATGGCGTAATTACCGCACCGTCGGTACGACCCGAGGAGGACCAGCATGGATCGCGCTCTGTCAAGACTCGCGCTCATCTTCGACCGGATGACCAATCAATTCGCACCCGTGCGGTCTTCGGGACCCTCGCTCGATCCGAGCGCCTCCGGACTTCCGGGCACCGCAACCCTGCAGTCGCTCGTGAACGGACTCGCTTGGTGGGCGCTGCTCGCGGCACTCGTCGGTCTTGTCGTCGGCGCGGGGATGTGGGCGCTTGGCGCGCATTCGAACAACTACCAGCACACCTCGTCCGGCAGGCGGGCAGTGCTTGTCTCGGGCGCGGCGGCTCTTCTGATCGGAGCGGCACCGACAATTCTCGATTTTCTCTTCAACGCCGGAAAGTCCTTTCACTAGGTGACGCAGATGAGATCTCCCATCGCACAGACCGTCGCCATCTCCCACGGCATTCCGAATGTCTTCAATCTTTTCGGGATGAGCCTGCTCTCGTTTGTCAACGCGTTTCTCGCCGCGCTCGTCGGGTGGGTGGGAAATGGCACGCGCGCGCTGCTCGGGCTCTTTGGACACGCGCTGAACAGCGCGAGCGCGATCTCCTTCGGTTCGGGATTTGTCGCGGAGTCCGCGATCCTTCGGAGTTATGGACTCGAACTGGTCGGAGGCTTTCTCTGTCTGGTCACGATCCAGGCGATCGTCAAACAGGATCTCGAGCTCCTGATCCGCGTCGTATTCCTGAGACTCCCTGCGGCGCTTGTCCTCTCGGGAGTTGCCATCGAGGCGGTCTCTGCCCTCATGAAGTCGTCGGACGTCCTGGCCGGGTCACTCCTCTCGAGTACAGGCGGCGCCTTTGACCATCTTGTTTCGAATCTGTCGACGGCACTCTCGGGAACGAGGATCAATATCCCGGCTCTCTCGGGGTTTGCCGGGCTCGCATTCGCGTTTGTGCTCGCGGTCGTGGTACTCCTCTGTCTCCTCGAGTTGGTGCTCCGGTCCGCGGCGATATCCATTGCGTCGCTCTTCATCCCGCTGGCCCTCGCCGGTCTCGTCTGGCCCGTTACCCAGCACTGGGCTCGTCGGCTCGGAGAGACACTCTTTGCGCTGATCCTGAGCAAGGTCGCGGTTGCGGCCATCTTCGCGTTCGCGATCACCTCCCTCGGGTCTCCAAAGGGCGTGAACATGGTCCTCGAGGGCATCGCCCTGTTCATCTTGTGCGCGTGGGCGCCGTTCACGCTCATGCATCTGCTGCCGTTCTTTGAATCGGGCGCGATGGGTCACCTTGAATCGCTCTCGCACCGCGGGGGTCAGGCGATGCGCCATCTCTCACGGGAGGTCTCACCGATCATCGGCGACCGTCTCTCTCCTGCGGAATCACCGAGCGTCGACGTTGTCGATGGAATCGGATGGGCGCCGGGCGAGCCGAACTGTCGAATCGAGGTCGACCCCGAGGATGCCGACGCCTATGGATTTCTCCGCCCCTGGGTCACCGTGCGCGAACGCCAGTCTGAGGATCTCCGACACGACGGGACCTTTCCGCGCCTTCCGCCCTCGGTGACCGAAGTTGACAGGAACGATCAGAGCGGGCAGCGATGAGCACCGCGAGGAACCGGGGCTATCTCTTTGGTCCCCGAGATCAACGCGGACTGATTCCGTCGCTTCACAGGCTGCAGATCATCACGCTTGTGGCCTCGATCGTGTGCGCCGTATTGGTTGCCCGTCTCTCGACGACGCCGCACCGTCTCGTCATCGCCGTCCTGATCGTCCTCATCGCCGCTGTCGCCAGTCTCGTCCGTCTGTCGGGGAGATCGCTGGTCGAATGGGTTCCCGAGATCGGCGCCTACGTTGGCGCCGGAGTCCGCGGAAATCGTCGGGTCGTCTACCGGAACGGCCGCACAGGCTTTGTCACACGGACCTCAAAACTGTTTGGAGGCTTCCAGTTTCTCGACCTCGTTCACCAGGGAGAGAGGATTGGCGCGATATACGACGGAGTCGAGGGCACCCTCTCCGCGGTCTTCGAGATCGAGAGCGAGCAGTTCTCGCTTCTCGACGAGGAGACGCGGAGGATACGCGTCTCGGAGTGGTCCTCGGTGCTCGCCGCATTCAATGCCGACCGTGCGCTCTATCGACTGAAGTGGATCGCACAGACCGCGCCCGACTTCCCCGCGCGATACCGGGCGGGTATCGCCCGGGCGACAGCTGCCGTGGGCCATGACGGCGCGTCCGACGCTCTGGCTTCCTATGCGCAGTTGTGCGAGGAGCTCCAGCGCACGGCGCAGCGCACGGAGCAGCTCGTCGTCGTGAGCGCGAGGTTCTCACCCTCGCGGTCCCTGGCGCGCTCGAGGGAGTCAGACGGTCCAGAGGCGCGAGAGCTCTCGGACTTTGTACACCAGATCGGACTGGTCGGGCGCAGACTCAGTGAGTCCGGACTCGATGTCCGTGGGGTGTACTCGAAACACAGGCTCATCAAGATGACCCAGCTTCGCTTTGAAACCTCGGAGGCCCCGCCCGATCACCGTTCGCCGTGGCCAGTCGCCCTCGAGGAGCGGTGGGAGTGCATCCGTACCAACGACATCTGGCACTGCACCTACTGGATCGCCGAGTGGCCACGGACCGAGGTCTCATCGGGCTTTCTCCTGCCGCTGCTCGGAGACATCTCCGTCAGGAAGACCGTTGCATTGTCGATGATCCCGATGCACCAAGAACGTGCAACGCGCATCGCGGAACGGCGGAGGACCTCGTCTGTCGCCGATGCGGATACGCGCAGGCGTTACGGGTTCGAGCTCAGCTCGCGGATGCGATCTCAGCACGAGGCCGTCGTGCAGCGAGAGGAGGAGCTTGCAAGCGGACATGTCGGATACGAGTTCTCCGGTTACGTCACCGTCAGCGCAGGCACGGTCGCCGAGCTGCGACATGCGTGCGAGGCGGTGGAGCAGAGCTGCGCGCTCGCGCACCTCGAGATCCGGCGACTCTATGGGATGCAGCGCGCGGCGCTGCTCTTTGGGTTCGTCAATGCGCGTGGCTGTCAGTGAGGATTCCTCGCCACGAATCGACCACCGCGCAACTTGGCGCCGCCTATCCATTCGTGTCGGGTTCCGCTCTCCCTGTGGACCGGGTGGTCATCGGCCGCGACCTCTCGGGATGCTCTTTCGCGTATGACCCCTTTGACCTCTACCAGGCGGGAGTCTTGACCAATCCGAACATGGTCGTGATGGGCCAGGTCGGGCGGGGGAAGAGCGCGCTCGTCAAGAGCTATCTCTATCGTCAGTACGCGTTCGGAAGAAGGATCGTGGTGATCGACCCGAAGGGCGAGTACGCGTCTCTGGCAACGGCAGTCGACGGTGAGGTGGTCCGACTTGGAGTTGACGGAGCGAGACGGTTCAATCCGCTCGGCACCGCCTGGCGAGACAGTGACCAACGAGGGGCCGGAGCCCTCGAGTACTCGGTACTCGAGGGCATCTGCGAGGCATCGATCGGAAGGCGGCTCCTCGCTGGCGAGTCCGTCGCGCTCGGGGCCGCTCTCACCGATGCCCGGCGAGAATGTTCGACGGTCACGCTGCGCGCGGTCCGGGACCGTCTCTTTTGCCCATCGGACCTCGCGGCGCGTGCCATTGGCATCGGGCGCGATCGGCTCGAGGAGGTGAGCGAGACGCCGGGCCTTGCGATCACGCGGCTTCTCGGGGGAGCGTTCGGCGCGATGTTCGACGCGCACGATACCCAGGGTTTCGATCTCACGAACCCGTTGCTCGTCGTCGACGTCGCGGACTTCTACCGCTCCGATGCCCTGTCGGTGCTGCTGATCAGTCTGTTCGGAGCGCTCCAGCGCGTGGTGTCGCGAAGTCGTGTGCCCACGATCTTTGTCATCGACGAGGCGTGGGCGGTGCTCGCCAATCCGTTCGCGGCATCGTTCATGCAGAGCTTCTTCAAGCTGGCACGTTCGCTCGGCATCGCGAATGTGCTCGTCGCGCATCGCCCCTCGGATATCGCGGGTGAATCTGGAGATCCCCACCCCGGTGCCAGATTCGCGCCGGTCGCGTTGTCGGGACTCCTGTCGGACTGCGAGACAATCGTCACCCACGCGCTCAGCACACGCGAGGCTGCCCTCGCACAGCAGCTGTTCGGCCTCAACGATCGCCAGTGCAGCCTCGTCACCGGACTTGGCCGCAACGTCGCACTCTGGAGCGTTGCCAGGAGGGTCTCCCTTGTGCGTCACCATCTCAGCGATCGCGAGATGTCCCTTGTCGACACCGACGCGAGGATGCGTCTCTAGGGACTTTCGACTGCGTCCTTCGCGAGCGTCGCGCCGAGGCCGCCTCCGACGAGCGCGGCGCCGAGGGTAACGATGAGAACGAGCCATCGGCTCCATCTCGGCAATCTCTTGAATGTCAGCAACGTCGCGAGGAAATCTCCCGCGTCGGCAAGGGCGCCGAGTGTCACCCACGTCGACAGCCCTTTGCGGGCGTTCGGGGCGATCAGCGCCCCGAGCCCCAGCGCGAGGTCCCGACCCCCGAGCGTGCGGGCAAGAAGTCTGACCGAGGTGCGCTCCGCCTCCTCGCGCCCAACCCATGGTCGCGCGGGAAGGCTCGGCGCGAGAAGCGCGGATATTCCAATGGCACAGCGCAAGATGGCGAGTCCCCGGCCAAGTGGTGCAGCGATCGCGGTGACGTGGCGAGGGTCCAACGGAGTCTCTGTGGGCGGAGTCTCTGTGGGCATTGACGGGTCGTCTCCTCATTCTCAGGGTGCGGCGGCAGGGTCCTTTGAGCCTAACGATGGCTGCCGTCGGCATAGCTGGACCGTCGTGAAGATTTCATATCGACTTCACTTGTGCGTCATCGAGCGGTACGCAGCCGTTTAGGTCGTCGCCGTACGGTCGGATCTGTGACAACGACTCCCTATGGCAGGGCAAGACCGACCACAGCGACCGGCGCGAGCGCGATGCTGGCAGATTCGGACATCATCACCGCGAGCGACGTCTCGCTGGGCTTTGGCGCCACGACCATCATGCAAGACATCACGCTCAATATCCCCACGGGGTCGATTACGGCTCTCGTCGGACCCTCCGGATCGGGCAAGACGACCTTCTTGCGCTCGTTGAACCGCCTCAATGACCGCGTTCCGAACTTCTGGCGACGTGGCGAGATCTGTTTTGATGGCCAGGATATCCACGGAGCGAACGTCGATCCCCTCGTGTTGCGACGCAAGGTGGGAATGGTCTTCCAACGCCCCAACCCCTTTCCGATGTCGATCATCGACAATGTCGTCGCCGGAGTGAGGGCGCATCACATGGCAAAGCGTTCGCAGCTGCGCGATATCGCCGAGACGCGCCTTGCCGAGGTGGGACTCTGGAGCAAGATCGCCGATCGTCTCGATGACTCGCCGTTCAAGCTCTCCGGTGGACAACAGCAACTGCTCTGTCTCGCGCGAGCGCTCGCCATCGAGCCCTCGGTGATGCTGCTCGATGAGCCCACCTCGTCGCTCGATCCAAGGTCGACCGAGGCGGTCGAAGAGCTCGTGCGCAGGATGACACCGGAGCTCACGGTGATCATCGTCACGCACAATCTCGAACAGGCTCGACGCCTCTCGGACAACATGGTCCTCTTCTACGACGGGCGGCTCCTTGAGAGCGGCCCCACCGCACAGCTCTTTGACGCTCCACAACGCCCCGAGACCGCGCGATATCTCGGCGGAGCCGTCAACGTGAACGGAGGGGACTGAGACGAGATCTTGCGAGGACTCTTCCCGTTCCCTCTTGCAGTTGCATTCCCCGAAACACACCCACCAAGGCAGACGAAAGACAAAGGAGAACACGAACACATGAATGAACAGGTGCAGTCAATGCGACCGATGCTCATGCGACTGCGAACGGTTGCAGCGGTAACGGTCACGAGCGCACTTTCGATCGTCGCCTTCGGCTCCGCTTCGGCGATGGCACAGACCAAGTCGTCGGCGACCCACAGCGCCGTTGCAAACACGACGCCCTCGATGGCAACGCTCGAGAGGCAACTCAAGTCCCTCGAGGTCCCGACCTCGTCGAAGACGCCGCTGACCGAGGCGGGCTCGTCGCTGCTCTATCCGCTCATGGCCGAGTGGGCCCCGGCGTTCAAATATGCCTCCTCCATCCCCGTGACCGCCGCGGCAGGTGGTTCCGGAAAGGGAATCTCGTATGCGATCGCCGGCACGATCAACATCGGTGCCTCCGACGCGTACCTCCCCGCGTCTGACACCTCGGTGATCAACATTCCGGTCTCCATCGCCGCGCAGATGGTCAACTACAACATTCCCGGTCTGTCGAAGAACGTCCATCTCAAGCTCAACGCGACGCTGTTGAACGAGATCTACGCGGGCACGATCACGAACTGGAACGACAAGGCGATCCGCGCGATCAATCCCGGTGTGAAGCTCCCTTCGTTGAAGATCGTTCCGCTCTATCGCTCCGACGGAAGCGGAGACACCTTCCTCTTCTCGTCCTACCTGGACTTTGGATACAAGGGGAGCTTCCTGCGGGCGACCGGCCCCCAGACGCTCGTCAACTGGCCGAAGATCTCCGGTGAGCTCGCGGAGAACGGCAACACCGGAATGCTGCAGACCTGCGCGGTCACCAAGGGCTGCATCGCCTACATCGGAGTGAGCTACCTCAACTCCGCCGTCCAGGCAAACGGACTCGGCGAGGCTGCGCTTCGCAACGCGGCGGGCCGCTACCTGCTGCCGACGGCAGCCACGATCCACTCCGAGGTGCTGGCAATGAAGTCGGTGCCGGCGAACGGCTCGATCTCGCTGATC
>DAIDIA010000034.1 GCA_027459565.1 Acidimicrobiaceae bacterium
GACGTGATCGCGAACTACACGGCGTTCCAGGACCTGCGCCTGGCAATTGAACGGCCCCGCGCCCAACGGGGCCCCCGACGACCAGCAGGGACCGAGCCGCTTGAACGATCTCCTTCGGGCTCCGCCGGATCGGCAGCTCGCGCCCGGGCGACACGAGACCCTCTGCGGATCGTCGTGATCTACCCCGATCTGCTCGGCACCTACGGCGATACCGGCAATGGTCTTGTGCTCTATAACAGGGCGCGCTGGCGCGGCATCGATGCGGAGCTTGTCAACTTGCAATCTGACGCGCGGCTCTTGCTCAGTGGCGACATCTACGTCATCGGTGGCGGCGAGGATGGCCCGCAGGTGCGAGCGGCCGCACAGCTTCGCGAGCAGAACTTCCACCGGGTTGGCGATGGCAGCGCAGTCGTCTTTGGCGTCTGCGCGGGATACCAGATTCTCGGAAACCAATTCCCCGGGGCCGATTCGTCGATCCAGCGAGGCGTTGGGCTCCTCGATGTGACGACCGAGCGGTCGAACTCTCCGCGCGCGGTCGGGGAGCTGGCTGGAGTGGTCACGGTTCCCGGCTGGGAAGAACGACTCGGCACGTTGACCGGGTTCGAGAATCACGCGAGCCACACGACCCTCGGAGCCGGCGTTGACGCCCTGATGGAGGTGAGGGCAGGCGTAGGGAACGGCACCTCGCGCAGCGATGGCGCGGTGAATGGCCGCATCATCGGCAGCTACCTGCATGGGCCCGCCCTTGCGAGGAATCCGGCGCTGGCTGACCTGTTGCTTGAGATCGCCACGGGAGAACGGCTTGAGCCGATTGATGATCACGAGGAGATGGCATTGCGTGAGGAGCGGCTCGCGCACCTTGGAATCCCCAGATAGAACGCCCCGTGGCGTGCGCAACCCAAAAAGACGGGCAATACAAAAATGCATGGGGACGGCCGTTGTAGTCTCAGGACCATGAGTTCCATTGCGGGCGCCCCGGGAGTGCAGAGCGCGCCACCTCTTGACCTTGCGATGCGACGCGTCAAGGGATATGTCGCCCTGACCAAACCCCGGATCATCGAGCTCCTGCTCATCACGACGGTCCCGACGATGTTCGTCGCCGCAAAGCACCTCCCATCGTTTGGACTCATCGTGCTCACCCTGATCGGTGGCAGTCTCGCAGCCGGCGGGGCGAACGCGATGAATATGGTCTACGACCGCGATATCGATGCGCTCATGGAGCGCACCAAGCACCGGCCCCTCGTTACCGGCCTCATCTCGCCGCGATCCGCGCTCATCTTTGCAATCGGTCTCGAGGTTGCGGCATTCGTCGAGCTCTGGCTGACCGTGAACCTCCTCTCGGCAGTGCTCGCGGTCTCAGCGACCGCGTTCTATGTCTTCATCTACACGATGTGGTTGAAACGTTCGACGACACAGAACATCGTGATCGGCGGAGCCGCTGGCGCGGTGCCGGTACTCGTTGGCTGGAGCTCGGTGACCGGACGCGTCGATGTTGCGCCGATCATCTTGTTCGCAATCGTCTTCTTCTGGACACCGCCGCACTTCTGGGCCCTCGCCGTGCGCTACCGCGATGACTATCGCAGTGCGAATGTTCCGATGCTTCCCGCCGTCGCCGATCTCGATTCCGTGGTGAAACAGATCATCTGGTACACCGTGGCACTTGATCTTCTCGTACTCTCATTCGGATTTGTCGCCCCGTACGCGCGCGTCGAGAAGATCGTCTACTTCGTCATCGCACTCGTGCTTGGCGGAGCATTCCTGTTCAAGTCCATGTCGCTACGCAAGGACGCGAGTCCGAAGAATGCGATGAGCCTGTTCACCTTTTCGATCACCTATCTGACGGTACTGTTCGTTGCGATGGGACTCATCGCAGCGATCCAGCACCCCTGAGCCGCCTCTGGGCGATGGGGACGAGGAGGAGCGGCTCACGATACGACGAATGTCGTCGAGACGCTTCCCGCACGACAGCGCACCGTCGCATGTGCCGTCCCCGGCGAGGTGCGCGTACCGATCATCCAGATCCACGTGACGCGTCCAGTCTGGTCCGCGCGTCGGGTTCCGAGCCCGCTTGACGCGCTCGTCGCGCCGCTCGGCAGAACCACGCTCAGCACACAGGTGTCACCGGCGATCGACGTGAATGCGCGCAGTGTCTCGTGAGAACCCGGGCGCACGACGGGCGACAGGGCGGTGATCCTCACCCCCTGTCCATGTGGCACCGGCGACGGCTGGGTTGGTGTGGGCGCGATCGTCGAGTCTGCACCTGTCACTCCGGTACTCGATCGCAGCGCCGGGACACCCGGTGGCCAGCTCCCGAAGACCCGGTGGTAGAGCGCGACCCAGTCGGTCGCGATCTGGTGCTGGGCAGCACCGAGGGCGATGGCCCCGCGACAGACGAGGTCATGGAGCCGATTCTCGAGCTGATCCTTGCTGTTGAGATATCCCCGCGGATGGTCATTCAGCTCTGGCCAGAGATTCGCGGTTGCATTGGATCCACCGAGTTCGAGCGGGATCAGGTGATCGATCTCGTACTGTCCCGCCGAGCGCCGCGTGATTCCATATGCGCGATAGACATCGAGTTTGACGGACCAGGGGACGTCACGGACACGCGCCGAGTACCCCGGGGTGCAGATGCGTGAGAGCGAGACACTCATGATCGCGCCGGGCGTGAGCACGAGGTTGTTGAGCGGTTCGCCGTGTTCGATGCGAAATGACGAAGCCGACGCGGCGACGGGAACGACACCACACCACGAGAGCCCGGCGAGCACTGCGGTTGCGACGAGACCTCGATGCAGGCGCCCTCTGTTCCCCATGGCGCGATGCTAGGGGTTCAAAGCACGCAGGCTCCCGGATCATGTCACGCAGGGACCTCCCCCGCGCGCCGTCTTCTGGTCCCGGGGCGACGCAGCTAGGTCGACGACGGTTCGCCGAGTACTCCCACGGGACAGCTGACACCGGTTCCGCCAAGTCCGCAGTAACCGTTCGGGTTCTTCGCGAGGTACTGCTGGTGATAGTCCTCGGCGAAGAAGAACGGTTTCGAGGTCTCCACCGCGCCGGCGGTGGTGATCTCGGTAACGAGCGCTCCGAACCCCGCTTCGCGAAGGCGGTCCCTGAACGTCTCCGCGACCTCGCGGGCGACGGCCTCCTGATCGCGGTCGTAGGCGACGATGAGCGAACGGTACTGCGTGCCGACATCGTTGCCCTGTCGCATGTGTTGGGTCGGATCGTGTCCCTCGAAGAAGACCCTGAGCAGCGTCCGATAATCCACCTTGGTGGCGTCGTAGATCACGCGCACGACCTCCGCGTGACCGGTGCGTCCCGAGCAGACCTCTTCGTAGGTCGGGTTCTCCGTAAATCCGCCGGCGTAGCCGACCGAGGTGGAGAACACGCCGGGCAGATTCCAGAAGAGTCGTTCGGCGCCCCAGAAGCACCCCATGCCGAACATCGCGACCTTGAGTGGCGCGGCGATCACTGGATCGACCGGGCGTCCGAGCACGAGGTGTTCCGGTGCGACAGCGATCGGCTCTCGCCTGCCCTCGAGCGCGTGCTCTCGGTCAACCATCGTCGGCATCTTGGCGCGAAAGAACTCCATGGCGAGCAGTCTACGAGCGCGACGCGAATCCCTGACGAATCAGAGTGAGACCGAGGTGCGACCGACAACCTGGTCGAACGCGGC
>DAIDIA010000035.1 GCA_027459565.1 Acidimicrobiaceae bacterium
CGAGCTCACCAAGGCACTCAATGACTCGGGTTACCCGTGGACCGCTGTCGAGAATCCCGCGGCGGGCATCAGGCTCGAACCTGACGGCGGATGGGCTGGCGCCATCATCTCTGCGGTCGAGAATCCCGAAGAGGGAATCGACTTCTGCCGCGCGCTCAGAGGGCGAGAGCACCCGCTGTCGCCACTCTTGCTGATCGTCAGAGCGGACCGCTTCAACGATCTCCCTGCGCAAGAGGACCTGTTTGACGACTTTGTCCTCTACCCCGCAAGCACCGAGGAGATGGATGCGAGACTCACCCATCTGCTTCGACAGAGCTCGAACTCTCAACGCAACGAGGTTGTCACCTACGGTCCACTCGCTCTGAACCTCGAGACCTATCAGGCGATCATCGACGGCGAGCCGCTCGATCTGACGTTCATGGAATACGAGCTGCTGCGGTTTCTCGCATCGCATCCCGGCAAGGTGTTCACCAGGGAGATCCTGCTCTCGCGCGTCTGGGGATACGAGTACTACGGAGGCGCACGCACGGTCGACGTGCACATCCGAAGGCTCCGAGCGAAGCTCGGCGAGGAGCACGCGCACCTGATTGAGACGGTGCGCAGCGTTGGATACCGCTTCGGTCGTTCGCGCTGGAAGCTCTGAGGCCTCTGCGCCTCGCGAGGAGAGAACTAACCCTTAGAGCCGGACTTCGACCGCTTCGCCGGCTTTGGGAAGAAGAGCTGCCTGGCCATTGCTGACGGGATCGATCCGAGCGACAGAGCGTAGGGACCATTGGGAATCGCAACTGCGTGAGAGGCGTCGACGACGCTGGTCACAAGGTTGATGCGAACGAGGGTTCCGGCTCCAAAGCAGACCACCCAGGCACTCTTGCCGTCCGGGGTCGCCTCGACCGAGGTGGGATTCTTTGGCACCGGAATCGAGGAGGTCGCGGTCTCGGTCGCCACCGAGATGAGCGTGAGACTGTCCGTTCCCGTCGTCGCGGCATTTGCGACGATCATCTCGCCCTTCCGGGGAACGCTGGCGATTGCCTGGGGCGAACCCGACATCTCGATTGGTGTACCCGCACTATCCGATGCGATCGAGATCGGCGAAACGCTGCCCGAATAGGAGTTCGTGACAAAGACGGTCGTCCCATCCTGGCTGATCGCCACAGCGATAGGCGCGTTGCCGACGTTGATCGGAGCGAGAGCCCGGCCCGTCCGAAGATTAATTGGCGTCACGGTATGACCGATCGCGCCGGTCTGCCCCGTGACGATCGCTCCGGCGTTTGCCACATACGCGCGACTTCCATCGGGCGTGATCGCAATGCCCTGCGGGCCAAGGCCCACCCTGATCGCCTTCAGTGGCCGGTCGGTGACGAGATTGATTGGGGTCACGGTGTCACCCATCGGGGCGCTTCCGGCATCGGTGACGTAGGCCATCTTCCCGTTCGGCGAAATCGCAATTCCCGCGGGACCGCTTCCTGCCGGTATCGCCCTCTTGGAGATCCCGGTGAACAGATCGACCGGGGTCACCGTGCCCTGTCCATAGTTGGTGATGTACGCGACATGTCGTACTGCGTCGACCGCGACCGCGTCCGGGAAGGTGCCGACGCCGAGATGATGCCGATGCACGTCAGCGAGGTTCGCAAGGTCGATGATCGTCGCATCTGCGGCAGTTCCAAGGGACGGTCCGCTGCCGATCTGGGTCACGATGGCGATCGGAGTCGGGGGTGTGGCTGGCGCGGACGGGAGGTGCACGGCCGGCTTCGTGGCCGAGGGGTGTACCAGAAAGTAGATCCCCCCGCCCAGAACAACTGCCGCGAGGCCGGCACCGAGAATACGCGCGCGCCTGCGGCGACGCTGGTGATAGGTACGGATAGCAAGAGGTTTCAAAGACTCTCCAGGGGAGAGAAGGCAATCGCCTCGATCTCAACCGATGCGCCGCGCGGCAACCTGTCGACTGCGAATGCCGAGCGCGCCGGGCGGTGACCGCCAAAACACGAGAGGTACGTCTCGTTCATCGACTCAAAATCACCGATATCGACCAAGAACACCGTCGTCTTCACGACATCAGAGAGCTCCGCTCCCATCGACGCGAGCACGGACTCGAGGTTGGCAAACGCCTGAACGAGCTCGTCGTGAACCCCGCCCTCGACAAGATTCCCATCACGGAGTCCGAGCTGGCCCGAGCAAAACAACAGATCCCCAGCGCGAACAACCGGGGAGTACGGTCCGATCGGCGCGGGCTCAGGTCGGCTAGAGGTCACTTCCCCCTGGCTCGTCTTTAGCTGAACGAAGACCCGCAGCCACAGGTGCGGGTCGCGTTGGGATTCGAGATGTGAAATCCTGCACCCTGGAGTCCGTCACTGAAGTCAAGCGTCGCACCAGTTATCAGCGCAGCGCTCTCAGAATCCACGACGACGCGCACATCTCCGAATTCGCGGACGACGTCATCATCCGCGATCTCCGAGTCGAAGAACATGTCGTAGCTGTAACCCGAGCACCCGCCCGGACGAACTGCGACGCGGAGCGCGAGAGCCTCGGCACCCTCCTCGGCGGCAAGGAGTTCTGCGACCTTTGCGATGGCATTGTCCGTCAGCGTGACCGGACTCGGCCGGCGGCCAATCTGTACAGGCGATGAAGTGATGCTCACGAAAGTGTCCTCCTACAGTCCATTTTCCAGCCCAATCCTACCAAGTGGGGGGCCAGGCGCATGTCGGTAACATTGAACATCATGCCAGAGCCCAGCGAAAAGGGATTATCGACGCAATCCGGCTCGGAAACGGCGTCTGTCGAGGGCGACATCGGTCTGCACGAGAAGATCACCGAGATTCTGCGCACCGTGATCGACCCCGAGCTCGGCGAGAACATCGTGGATCTCGCAATGGTGAGATCGATCTCGGTCGACGCTGGCCATGCGACGGTGGAGGTCGCGTTGACGATTGCCGGCTGTCCCATGAGGGGCCAATTGGAGGAGGAGGCCAAACGCGCCACACTCCTCGTCCCGGGCATCGAGTCGGTCGAGATCGTCATTGGAGCGATGGAGAAGGAGGAGCGCGCCGCGCTCATGAACCGCGCGCGCAGACTTGCCCAGGATCACGCGCTCGCGTCCGATATTCCGTTCAACACGCGGATCCTTGGCATCATGTCGGGAAAGGGCGGGGTCGGGAAGTCCTCGATAACGGTGAACCTCGCCGCCTCCCTCGCGGAGTCCGGCGCGACCGTCGGTCTCCTCGATGCGGACATCTGGGGTTTCTCGATACCGAGAATGCTCGGCCTGTCGGGGCCGCTCGAAGTCCGCGGCAAGAAGATCCTCCCGATGGAGCGCCCGGTCGGAGAGGGAAGACTCAAGGTCGTCTCGATGGGATTTCTCTCGGGGGAGGACGAGGCGATCATGTGGCGCGGTTTGGTCCTCAACCGCGCGCTCCAGCACTTCATCGAAGACGTCGCCTGGGGCGAGATGGACTATCTCCTCGTCGACCTCCCCCCTGGCACCGGCGATGTGCAGATGGGTCTCGCGCGGATGTTGCCGCGTACGGAGCTTTTGATCGTGACAACACCGGGCCTTGCGGCACAGAAGGTCGCGGGGCGCGCGGCCGACATGGCGCGAAAGGGAAACCTCCGCATCGCCGGGGTGATTGAGAACATGTCGGGATTCACCTGTGAACACGGCGAGACCTACCCCCTCTTTGGAGAGGGCGGCGGCAGACGTCTCGCGGATTCGATCGGCGTACGGCTCATCGCCCAGATTCCCATAGATCAAGCCGTCGCGATCGGTGGTGACTCGGGCGAGCCAGCTGTACTCGGTGGGGCGGGCGTCGTGGCGGAGAGCTTCCGCGAACTCTCCCGACTCATCCGGACAGAGGTCGCCCCGGTCATCGACATGGGGTCATGCAGCGCCCGGATGCTCGATCACATCGACGAGGCCCTGAACGCGATCCCGGGGGCGACCCACACAGCTTCGAACCCGATCTAACACCGCTCCCAGATCGCATCCGGGTCGTTCGGATCTTCGGTTTTGACGCGCCGCTCCTCATGCAATTTCCGCAGGTGTGCCCAGATCGACCTCGTGGCGTGGCGGGTGAGCGCCTCCGGGAGCTCCTCGTAGATCAGCGGCACAAGTTCTCTTGCGCTCAATGGACCGTCGAGGATCGCCCGGTGGATCGACTCCTCGCGTCGCTCGCGCAATGCGACGTACGCATCAATCGCCCCATGGGGGTCATCGATGAGCAGCCCGTGCCCCGGTGCAATCAGTTCGATTGGCGGCGCGATCGCAGAAACGCGTCGCAACGAGTGCAGGTAATCACCCATGTCCCCATCGGGTGGACCAATGACAACGGTCGAGCCCTGCATGATGTGATCTCCCGAGAACAGCACACGGACCCCGGCGCCTCCGATCGGATCGGCAACGAAGCAGAGATGATCCGATGAGTGGCCCGGGGTGTGGATCGCCTCAAGACGGACGCTGTCAGTGACCAATATGTCACCTTCGGCAATCCGGCCATCGGGAGTAAACCCGGGACGCTCGTCGAACCCGAGCACCGTCGCTCCGGTGATCTTTGCGAGCGCGCGGGCGCCTGGCGCGTGGTCGCGATGCGAATGGGTCACGACGACATATCGGATCTTGCCTTCGCCGGACGTGGCGATTCGCTCAAGGTGGACCATATCTTCGGGTCCGGGATCGATCACAACGCGGTCCTCGTCTCCCACGAGATAGGTGTTGGTCCCCGGACCCGTCATCACCGACGCATTCGGGGCGAGCAGCCGTACCACTCCGGGCGAGAGCACGACCGGCTCTCCGACTCTCAGACGCGAGCGGTCATCTTGCTCCCACCTCCAGAGTTCGGCGCGCACTTTGTCGCTCACCCAATTGACGTTAGTGGTCCCGTCGCTAGCTTCATCACCTGCCCGAACGGCCGCCGTCGCCCGAAATGCGCGCCGAGCCAGGCTCGACACGACCCGCGACGCCAATTGGGCTCAAGGTTGCAGCTGATATAGCCTGACGAGATGGCCTATGTCGTAATTGTGAGCGATGCACGGACGGTGCTCGACGAAATACGATCCGTTCTCGACGATGGGGTCAACGAGATTGTGGAGCTCTTCACCGGACCCGAGGTGCGCACAACGGTCGCCGACGATGCGCCAGAGCTCGTCATCGCCGACTGCCAGATCCAGAACATGGGCGGCATCGCAATCTGTCACGACCTCAAGCTCGAGGAGTCCGGTGGACGCATTCCTCACGTGCCGGTGCTGCTTCTCCTCGATCGCAGGGCAGACGTCTTCCTCGCCAAAAGATGCGGCGCTGAGGGTTACCTCGTGAAGCCACTTGATCCTTTGCGCCTGCGCCGGGCGATCGGTGCACTTCTCGCTGGTGGGAACTACTACGACGAATCCTTCACCCCCTTCACGATCGGCGCGGCACAGGCGCAATAACAAACGCCACCGTCTCGCACCAGCAGTCGGTGAACAACGATGGAATCTCCCACTACCATCAGTGGAACGGCGGCTTGGTAGCCGCGGCTACGGGAAGTAGCGCAGCTTGGTTAGCGCGCAGCGTTCGGGACGCTGAGGTCGCGGGTTCGAATCCCGCCTTCCCGACCAGTAAAAGTGCTGGTCAAAGGGCTACTAAGTGTCGGGGCTTGGTTTTGTAATCTTCGTTTGTGCGTTCCGTGCGCGTTAGGGGTGCATTTGCGTCGCTTGCCGACAGGTTCCTATCCCCCAATAACTTCTCTCCCATTCTTTGCGCCGCATCATGGTCGCCTTCGCTTGTCGCTTGCGCGTAAACGGCCAGGAAAAGGCGAGGGTCCGAGTGCCCTAAACGGGCCTGAGCGGTCTTTACATCGACTCCTGAGCGCACCAGAGCGGTCGCATTTGTCCGACGCAAG
This sequence comes from Acidimicrobiaceae bacterium, assembly GCA_027459565.1. GTDB lineage: Bacteria > Actinomycetota > Acidimicrobiia > Acidimicrobiales > Bog-793 > CAIVND01. The sequence continues at coordinate 5,868 of DAIDIA010000035.1, forward strand.
TCGTGGAAGCCAACATTCTCAAGACCCGCCATCGCAACCGCAGGAAGCCAGCTACGCCTACGCCAGTTC
>DAIDIA010000036.1 GCA_027459565.1 Acidimicrobiaceae bacterium
CGATGCTCGCACGAGGTCACGGAGCAAAGATCAGAGCGGGTCTCGTGGTGCTGCAGACGGTCGTCGCGAATTGGAAGGGCGCAGTCCAGGCCTCTACGTGGACCATCGGAACTCCTGACGGCGAAACCATCGGTCAATCGAACTCGCCGAGCCTTCTCGACAGACTCATCGGTCAACCACTTGGTTCTCGATTTCTCGCGATAATCCCCAAGAGCGGCGTCTCCGGACCGTATGCAGTCGTTCTCGAGGTCGTTGCGCAGCCTCACGGCACAAGTACCCAGCCCAGTTAGCCCAGACGGGGCACCCCTCGGGCGCTTGACGCTCTGCCCACCTCCGTGGAAGGGTGAGGGCGGGGAGGTTTTGTCAATGGCAATCTCATCGGCTCCGATTGGAGTTTCCATGCGCGACCGCGTCAGCGCTGGGGAGTGGGCTGCCCGTGTGGAGCTCGCCGCGTGCTACCGGCTGGTCGCCAAATACGGAATGACCGATCTCATCTACAACCACATTACGGCGCGCGTTCCGGGTGAAGAGGGTCACGTGTTGATCAATTCCTACGGAATGCTCTACGAGGAGATGACCGCTTCAAGTCTGATAAAGATCGATCTTGACGGCAACGTCGTAGATGATCCGGGAACCGGCTACGGCGTGAATCAGGCGGGTTATGTCATTCACGGAGCGATCCATCAGGCACGCTCCGATATCAGTTGCGTCTTACACACTCACTCTCGCGCCTCAATGGCGGTCTCGATGATGGAATGTGGATTCCTTCCACTCAGCCAACACGCGATGCGCTTCTATGGACACGTCGGATACCACGAGTACGAAGGCGTCGCTCTGGAACTTGACGAACGGCAACGCCTCGTCGCCGACCTTGGCGAACACAACGTGATGTTCCTTCGCAACCACGGCCTTCTGGTCTGCGGTCGCACCGTCGCAGAGGCGTTCAACATCGCGTACTGGGTCGAGATGGCCTGCAAGGCCCAGGTGGATGCGATGAACGCACAGACTGAGCTGCACTTCCCGACCGAGGAGGTCATGAAGAAGACCGCGTACCTCTATGAACCCACGACAAGGCGTCCGTACGGGGAAATGGAATGGGAAGCAATGCTTCGACTGCTCGAGCGCGACGGAGCCAACTACGCGACATAGGGATCGCCCCGGAATGGGACCCCACCCGATACGAACGGCAACCCAGTCCGGTACACGCCAGCGTCACCACGGAATCCTCATGGCGCATCCGAGCGTGGCGGCCAAACCCTGCTCAACGTCTTCGACCGTTTCTACCGACGATCACGTGTCCGGAGTAATCAGGATGATTGGTATCTGTCTCGAGGTCTTCGCCTGATATTCAGCGAAGCGAGGGGTCTCTGCGATTCGGTTCGCGTACAGTCGATCCCGTTCTGGCCCAATAGGTTCCGTCGCGATCGCCTCGGTGACCCGATCGCCCACCTCCACGGTGACGACCGGATTCGCGAGAATGTTGTAATACCAGCCGGGGTGGTGATCCGAGCCGGCATCCGCCGCGGTGACGACGTAGGAGTCGCCATCTTTGGTGTAGATCAATGGGGTGACTCTGGGAAGCCCTGACTTCGCTCCCGTCGTTGTTAACAAGAGCAACGTCCTTCCGGCAAAGTCACCGGTCACCTGACCCTTGTTCGCCCGGAACTCTTCCGTGGTCGCCTCGTTGTAGAGCCGCTGGTCGGAATACTCACTTCGTAATGGCATCTCTCCCCCTAAAGGTGCGGGCTAACCAACTGCTCTCAGCGACGGTATCGCAGTTCAATCACGTTGCCAACTGACTCGCTGGTCACGTACCGGTCCAATGTGGCTTGCGCTTGCCGATGAAAGCATCCACACCCTCTTTGAAATCGTTGCTGAGATAACACATCGAAACAAGATCCCTGCCGAGCTCCTCGTCAAAGCCATCTCGAATGTCCAAGAGCGCCCTCTTTGTTGCCCTGAGTGTGAGCGGGGCGAGCTCCAATAACTCTCTCGCAATCTTCGCGGTGACCTCCAGCAAATCATCATCGGTGTCCACCACCTCGTGGAGCCAACCAATTGCTAACGATTCCGCCGAGCCAACAAGTCGGGCGCGAAACATGATCTCCTTGAACCGAGATGGTCCGATGATCGCCGAAATCCGCCGATAATTGTCCAGCGAAAGGCAGTTGCCAAGCGTTCTCGCGATCGGAACACCAAAGACGGCGGAGGGAGCGCCGATCCTCAGGTCGCACGCAGCGGCGATCGCCGCGCCTCCACCCGTGCAGGCACCGCGGATGGCCGCGATCGTGGGTATCGGGCAACTTTCGACGAGCGAAAGCACGGCGCTCATGCGTGTCTCATATGCGAATACGTCATCTTCTGAACGAAAATCGACAAACTGACTGATATCGGTGCCAGCGGCAAAGGCGCGGTCTCCCGCGCCGGTAATGACCAACACCCTCGGGAGATCCGCCAAGGGTTGGGCGCAAAGTTCTCCGACTCCCTCGTACATTGAAAAGGTCATCGCATTTCTCGTACTGGGTCGGTTCAGCGTGAGCCAGCCGATCTGGTCGCGCTCTTCGTAGAGCAGGTCTTCGGTCTTCGGTTGAAATGTCATTCTCAACTCCCATCCGCACCGTGGCTATCGGAGCCCGCTTTCCGTCGGTCCATCTCCGAATATGATCCTGACCCTTTCAACGGAAGATCGTTCGGTTCCTACCCGAGAAGCTCCATGACATCAGCCCTCTCGGCGAGGAGCTCCTCCGTAGTAATACGAATACGATCCTTTGCAAAATCGTCATGGGAGAGGCCTTCGACAATCTCCCATGACGTACCCGTCGACCGGACGGGGTATCCGAACTGAAGCCCCGCGGGAACTCCGTATTCACCATCGGAACACACCGCGAGCGAGGTCCAATCTCCCGTGGCTGTCGGGTTGAGCACAGAGACCATCGAATCGATCGCCGCGTTCGCAGCCGAGGCCGCCGACGAGAGACCGCGAGCCTCGATGATCGCTGCGCCCCGCTTCTGTACCGTCTCAATGAATTCGCCCGACAGCCAAGCGCTGTCGCCAATTACCTCGGGAGCAGGGATCCCGTCAATCCTTGCGTTCGCGAAATCCGGGAACTGTGTCGATGAATGATTTCCCCAAATCGCAAGATTGGAGACCCTCGACACTTCGACTCCCGCTCGCTTGGCGAGCTGTGTCTTGGCGCGATTCTCGTCGAGTCTGGTCATCGCAAACCATCGATCGCTCGGCACTTCAGGAGCATTTGAACGCGCGATCAGGCAGTTGGTATTGCACGGATTTCCGACCACAAGCACCCGGACGTCGCCAGCTGCATTCGCTGCGATCGCCTGGCCCTGAGGCTTGAAGATTCCGCCGTTGATGCTCAGCAGATCATTGCGTTCCATTCCAGCCTTGCGCGGAATCGAACCGACAAGAAGCGCTACGTTCGCGCCGGAAAACGCCGTCGCAAGGTCAGATGTTGCCTCGATATCACTGAGCAGTGGAAACGCGCAGTCGTCGAGCTCCATGATGACGCCCTCGAGCGCCTTCATCGCCGGCTCGATCTCCAGAAGGCGAAGGACTATCGGCTGATCGGGACCATAAAGAGCTCCCGAAGCGATTCGAAAGAGCAATGAGTAGCCGATCTGCCCCGCGGCTCCGGTGACGGTCACGTGTTTTGGGGGTTTCGAATTTGTCGCCATGAACGGAGACGCTATCGCCTCCACGGGTATCTGGCCAAACGGCGATTGAGCAGCGTCCAAGGACCGTTTTCATCTCGATCGCATGCGCGTGGATCGCGATGTTCCAACGCTTTCTCGTGTCGTTAAGTCAGACCTCGCGTCGATAAAGTCCAAGTCGCGCGCAGATTTCAAGTGTCGCCGAAACCTGGTTCATCGTATAGAAATGAAGCCCCGGCACGCCCTCCGCAAGGAGCTCTGCGCACAGTTCGGTCGCAATCTCGACGCCGACTCGACGGACAGCTTCGGGGTCGGATGCAACCCGGTCGACCCTATCGAGCACCTCGTCGGGAAGCTGGGTTCCGGAAAGCTCAGCCATGCGGGAAACGGTCTTGATATTGGTAATCGGCATGATGCCAGGGATGACGGGCTTCTTTATGCCCCGGTCCGCGAGGTCGCTGACAAGCCCGAAGTAATCCACAGCGCGAAAGAAGAACTGCGTTATTGCAAAATCGGCGTGTTCGAGCTTCTCCGCAAGGTATCGACGGTCTGTCGCCAAGTCGGGAGCATCAGGATGCCCCTCGGGGTGCGCCCCAACCGCAACACAGAAATCTCCGATCTCCTTTGCGAGATCAACGAGTTCGATGGCATGTCGAAGATCACCCTCGGCGAGAAACTCGGTTGCACCAAGCGGCGGATCACCGCGAAGCGCAAGGACGTTCTCGATGCCCGCCGATTTGTATCTTTCAAGAATCGACACCAGCTCTTCGCGTCGGTGCGCTGCGCAGACGAGATGGGCCATCGGGGTCATGATCTTTGACTCGTGAATCGCCACAACAAGGTCGTGGGTGCGCTCGCGCGTGGACCCCGCCGCACCATAGGTAATCGAGGCGAACGTGGGTTTGAGGTCTTCAAGGCGCTCCAGAGATCTCTCGAGGCGCACCTGCGCCTCGGAGCTGCGCGGTGGCCAGAGTTCAACCGAAAGGGAAAACCCTCTTGCGAGAAGATCGATGATTGCGGTCATCAACGACGACCCTAAAGGCTCGGAATTGCTTCAGATGAATCGCCAATTCCCCGTTTCGCCGCGGCGGCAACCGCATTCTTCAAGAGCATTGCGCGCGTCATGGGACCGACTCCCCCAATCCTCGGTGTCAAATATCCGGCAACTTCAGAGACGTCCTCAGCGACGTCACTGAGCAATTTGCGCCCCTGCCAGGAGACTCCGGCGCCGACAACCGCCGCACCTGGCTTGACCATATCTCGGGTAACAAGCCCGGCACTCCCCGCAGCTGCAACGATCACATCAGCGCGGCGAAGATACTCTCCGATATCTGGCACTCCGGTGTGGACGACAGTCACCGCGGCATTGCAATGAGGACGACGCAGCGCGAGGAGGAGCGCAAGTGGACGACCGATTGTCAAACCTCGCCCGACGATGACGACATTCTTGCCTTCGACCGCCACACGATTTGCGGCAAGCAATTCCACAATTCCTGCTGGGGTGCACGGCAGGGGACCTGGCTTACCCATGACGAGCCGTCCGAGATTGATCGGGTGAAGGCCGTCGACGTCCTTGTCGGGATCGACCGCCAGAAGGATGCGCTCCTCATCAAGATGCTCGGGAAGGGGAAGCTGGATGAGATAAGCATCGACCCGGGCATCGGTATTGAAGCGCGCGATTACCTCAAGAAGATCCAACTCACTGATATCAGAAGGTAACTGCTCATGGATTGACGTGATTCCGATCTCCGCGCAGTCTTTGTGTTTCATCGCAACATAGCGGGCACTGGGGGGATCCTCACCGACCAAGATTGTTCCCAACCCTGGCACGATGCCTTTGGCGAGAAGTTGCGTTACCTTGTCCTTGAGCGAAGCGCGAATTGACGCGGCAAGAGCCTCGCCGTCGAGAACAGCTGCAGCCATGTATTGCTCCCTAAATATCTGCTGGTCACGGACCAGAGTGAGTGAATCGGTAGATCGCGATTGCTCCGAGGTTATCTCTTGTCATGTGGCCATAGGCATTCTTGAGGCCGTCGCGCATCGTTACGAACCGCCTCCAGACAATCTGTGCTCCAGGGGTCATGCTGTTGTGACCATCGTGATTCGACAAAACCGTCAGCTCGGGGCACGTGTGCGAGACACTCACAATCTGTCGGGCGTTCAGCGCGGTATATGACTCCACGATCGGAGGAAAGTCGGCGATCGAGCGAGAGGTTGGCGGCGATCCGAACGCGAGCGCCGGGAGCACAGATCGCGGGACTGGAGACTTGATGTTCATTCCCGATGGTGGATGCTCGAGATAGTAAGCAAAGTCAACAAAACCGTCGTTGAAATAGAAGGCAACGCAATCACCCGAATGGGCCTGATTGACGATCCGAGACGCCACTGCCCTCCAATTATCGATCGTGACGTCGTGTGTCGCGTAGAGCTGCTGGGAGCGCAGTCCGATGAGCAGGCCGCAGCCGAGCCAGGCGAAGGGAACGACCGGAATCGCATCCAGCGCGTATCCGAGGAGGAGCGTCAATGCGGGTAGGCAGATCAGGAAATACCGGTCGAGGAAGATGGGCGTGATGTGGATCGAAACGGTGTAGGCGATGGCAATCGGAACAGACACCCAGAACCAACCGAGTGCGACGATTCGAAACGGCTCAAGGCGCCTTGTCCAAATGGACTTGAGCACACCAAACACCACTGCCGCGAACACGAGGTCTTCCGTGAGTCGCAGAAGCAGCGTCGTCACCGAGGTGACATTCCCGTTCATCCTCGCAGATGCAAGAAAACCAATTGCTTCATGCATCTGGACCTCGGTTGGTGCGCCAAGCCAGAAGAGTTGATGCGAACCTCGAGCCTTGGCCATCAACGCGAGCGGAACGAGCGCGAGCGCGACTCCGAGCCCCGTGATGAGCCACTTCCGCCACCGAACGCGAAAGAGTGGCGTCAGTCCAAGCGTCACGAACTGGACGAAGATGACGACGGTGCTGAGAAGTTCCGTATAGCAACTCAGAACGGCGAGGATACCCGCGGCCACAAACGCGACGTTCCGGCCATTACGCATCGCAACGACAATTGCCAATGCAGTAGCGGTCAGGAGTGCGACGACAAGCGTGTATCCGCGCACCTGGTGCGACCAGTAGATCAACGGGAGGGTCGTCGCGGTGAGAGCGGAACTGATCAGCCCACAGCGGTTGCCGACGAGTGCGGACGCAAGTGCATACGCGAGCGGAACGCAGAGCGCCCCGAAGAGAACGGAGACAAGCCGCAGGGTGTCGGTACCGTCTCCGAACAACGCAATGACGAAGTGCAGCACGAGATAATAGAACGCGAAGTTGCCGCCGTCATGAGCAATCGCGTGGAGGAGCACGGTTCCGTGCTGGGACGCGATCGAGATACTTGCTCCCTCATCGCCCCAGATGCTGACCGCTCCGAGATGGTACGCGCCGAGCCAAAACGAGGCAACCGTACCGAGCGCCACAAAACTGTATGAATAGGGACGTACGAGAAACGCCCGCCAGACCCGTTGCGCCAAGAAAATGACAGACGCCCGTACTCGTGGGAAGGAAGGATGGCGAGAGGGCTTAATGGCGAAAGTGTCTCTCGCCCGTAAGAACCATTGCGATATTTCGTTCGTTTGCCGCATCGATGATGTCCTTATCGCGAAGCGACCCCCCTGGCTGGACTACGACGGACACGCCAGCATCGGCTACGGCATCGAGACCATCTCGAAAGGGGAAGAATGCGTCGCTCGCACCAGCTCCTCCGACTGCGCGCCCGTTCGCCTTCTTCGCAGCGAGTCCCGCGGCATCTACGCGATT
>DAIDIA010000037.1 GCA_027459565.1 Acidimicrobiaceae bacterium
GCAGCTGCGCTCGTCCATCGTGCGATTGGGGACCAACTGACCTGCGTCTATGTCGATACGGGTCTGATGCGCGACGGAGAGTCCGAGCAGATCGAGGAGACCTTCCGCGCACAGTTCTCGATCAATCTCATCCATGTGAAGGCCGCAGATCGTTTCTTCGCGGCCTTGGCCGGAGTGACCGAGCCGGAGATGAAGCGGAAGATCATCGGTGAACTCTTCATCCGCATCTTCGAAGAGGTGGCGCGCGAGATCGCAGATGTCCGGTTCTTGGCCCAGGGAACGCTCTATCCCGATGTGATTGAATCGGGAACGAAGCACGCGGCGACGATCAAGTCGCACCACAACGTCGGTGGCCTGCCCGAGGACATGGCATTCGATCTTGTCGAACCGCTTCGCCTGTTGTTCAAAGATGAGGTGCGCGCGATTGGCGCGGACCTCGGGCTACCTGAGGCAATGGTCTGGCGTCAGCCGTTCCCCGGTCCAGGGCTCGCGGTGCGCATTGTCGGCGAGGTGACCGAGGAACGCGCACAGATCCTGCGCGGCGCGGATGCAATCGTGCTCGAGGAGGTGCGCCGCGCGGGCCTCGATCGCGAGCTTTGGCAGTCCTTTGCGGTACTCCCGGCTGTCCATACCGTTGGCGTGATGGGGGATGAACGCACCTACGCCTACCCGATCGTGATCCGCGCCGTGACGAGCGATGACGCGATGACCGCTGACTGGGCGCGACTTCCCTACGAGCTCCTCGAAACCCTCTCGACGAGGATCATCAACGAGGTGGATGGCGTCAACAGGGTCGCGTACGACATCACCTCGAAGCCTCCGGGCACAATCGAGTGGGAGTGAGCGACCAGCGAGCAGACCGCGGTGATGTGATGGGCCCCGATTTCGACGCAGAGCCGAGTCTTTTGCCTCTCGGCGACGAGACGAAGAGACGTCTGGTCGCGGATCTCAACCCGGCACAACGCGAGGCGGTGCTCTATGACGAGGGGCCGCTCGTCGTGATTGCGGGAGCGGGATCTGGCAAGACACGGGTGCTGACGCGACGGATCGCCAGAATCGTCGCCGATGGAGTGCCTCCGTATCGCATCATGGCGATCACCTTTACGAACAAGGCCGCAAACGAGATGCTTGAGCGTGTCGTCGATCTCGTCGGCAGGCCCGCCGAGCAGATGTGGATCTCGACCTTCCACCGGGCGTGCGTGCGCATCTTGCGTCGCGAGGCGGAGTACGTGGGCTACCGTTCGGGATTTTCGATCTATGACGATGCCGACAGTCGTCGTCTTGTCAATCACGTCCTCGATGATCTGGGAATCGATACGAAGCGGTTCACTCCGCGGGCCGTCGCCGGTGCGATCAGTGCGGCGAAGAACGAAATGCTCGATGCAGTTGACTACGAGAACCGCGCGTACACAATCTACGAACAGAAGATCGCTCAGGTCTTCAGCCTGTACAGCGCCCGCCTCAAGAGCGCGAACGCGATGGATTTCGATGATCTCCTCGGGGTGACGGTGCGGCTCTTCAGGGCTCATGCCGAGGTGCTCGAACGCTATCAGGACCGGTTCTTGCACCTCCTTGTCGACGAATACCAGGACACCAACCGCGCCCAGAACGAAATTGTCACCATGGTCGGCGCGCGGCACCGGAATGTCTGCATTGTCGGAGATTCCGATCAGTCGATCTATCGCTTTCGCGGCGCAGAGGTGCGCAACCTGCTCGATTTTGCCGTTGCCTTTCCCGAGACCAAGACTGTGATCCTTGACCAGAACTACCGATCGACCCAGAACATCCTCGATGCAGCGAACGCCGTGATCGACAACAACATGATGCGTGAGGAGAAATCGCTCTGGAGCGCGCTCGGATCCGGTCAGAAGATCGTCCGCTACCACGCAGGCGACGAACGGGACGAGGCCACATTCATCGCCAATGAGATCGCCCGTCTACGCCGCGAGGAGCAGGTTCCCTATACCGACATGGCCGTGCTCTACCGGACGAATGCGCAGTCGCGCGCCGTCGAGCAGGCACTTGCAGATCGGGGCATCGCATGCACGATCATCGGTGGAACGCGTTTCTATGATCGAAGAGAGGTACGCGACCTGCTCGCCTACATCCGTCTCGTAGCGAATCCCTCAGATGAGGTCTCGCTTCGCCGGGTGATCAACGTTCCGCTTCGGGGTATCGGCAAGACAAGCGTCGACCGTCTGGTCCGGTACGCGAACGCCAACGGCCTCTCATTCGCGCAGGTGCTCGGATCCGCAAAGGAGGCGGGCGCGACGGGCCGCGCGCTGCGCTCGATCGAGCAGTTCGCCACCCTTGTGAGATCGCTCGAGCGACTCGCCGATCTCGCGCCCGCGGAGATCGTCCGGGCGATCCTCGTGGAAACGGGTTATCAAGAGTCGCTCGAATCGGAGGTCGCAATCGGAGGAAGCGGGCTCATCGAGGCTGAGAGCCGGCTCGCAAATGTGGAGGAGCTCGTCACCGTCGCCGAGAGCTATGACGACCTTGAAACCTTCCTCGCTACCACGGCCCTCGTTGCCGCAGTCGACGATCTTGAGAATTCCTCGGGCCGCGTCGCGCTCATGACGTTGCACGCCGTCAAAGGTCTTGAATTCGCGGCGGTATTCCTCACGGGACTCGAGGAGGGAATCTTCCCGCACGATCGTACGCTGGGGGAGCCAGATGACCTTGAGGAGGAGCGAAGGCTCTGCTACGTCGGCATCACCCGCGCCAGGGAGCGGCTCTATCTCACGCACACCTGGGTTCGCACGATCTTCGGCAACGCGCGCGAGAGCATTCCGAGCCGGTTTCTCAAGGAGATTCCCTCCGAGCTCATCGAAGACCGGTCCGATCCCTACGGGATGCATCGTGTTGAATCAAGAAATGATGATCTTCCCCGTTTTGTCCGGCCAGGATCTGGACCAACAGTCGCTGGATCGTCCGGCGCCCAAGCGAGGCAGTCCCCGATGTCCACTGGTGCCCAGCTGCTCGGGCTTCGGTCAGGAGAGATGATCGTGCACGCCCGTTGGGGCGAGGGCACCGTGAAGTCCGTGAGTGGCGAGGGAGACAAGGCAGAGGCGGTTATCGAGTTCCCCCGCCACGGCGCAAAGAAATTCCTTCTTGCGCTCACTCCACTCAAGCGCGCTTGAGGTCAGGGTACGGTGCCCTTGATCGCCGGAGCGTTCGCGAGCTCGCGGTCGCGACGCTTGAACGTGATCGGAGCCGCCGTGGGGACGATTACGAACCGGTCATTGAACCACTGCGAGAGCGCCGGCGTAAACGGAACGCGAAACGCGCTCTTGCCGGCGAATACGGCATAGTCGGCGTGACTGAACAGATGTTGCCAGAGTGCAACGAGCGCAGGGTCCTTTGGTTCTTTTCGGTTGCGCTGCGGGGGATGGGCAGCGTCATAGGCAAGCCACGTGCCAGTTGAGTCAACCATGACCGGACACGATGGAGAGAAGTTCATCCGGTTTGCGATGATGAGCAGAATTTCCGAGTCCGATATGACGCAGCTGCCCGCGGGAATCGCCAGATCGAGAGATCGTCCCGGATCCCCGAAATGATCCATCTTGCCCGCCTGAAAGCGCGATTCGATCGCAACCACAGTCGTGCTCGCCGCGACAAACGACGCCAGGCCGACTCCGCAGAGCGCGATCGGAAGGGCGCGGGATCCAAACATGCGGCGCAACCATGGCCGCGGTGACCTGGACCGAGCGCGAAAGAATGTACCCGCTCCCGAGACGAAAGATCCGACCGCGGCTCCAATGACAAGCGCGAAGAACGCGTCAGCGAGAATGCAGTAGTGCGTATAGAACTGCTGGGGGATGCACACCATCGCGAAGGCAAATACGGCGGCGACGACGACGAGCCAGGTGAATGTCGTGGCCCTTCGTCGAAGCGCGGGAATCAATGTGCCAGCGAGGCTCACGAGTCCAAGCAACGAAGCTCCGAGCCAGGGCCACGGAGAATCCGGGCCGAGTGACAGGCGCTTTGGACTCGCGATGTTGTTGAGTCCCACAAGCGCGGTGAGGCGGGTACGAAATGGCGTCGGAACCGCGGTTGTGCGCGTGAACTGCGAGCTGATTACGTCATGGATGAATCCGTGCGGAGCTCCGATGAAGAACGCAAGGCAGGGAATGACGAATCCCAAGAATGCCCCGAAGATGAGGTAGGAGAGCTGCCTGCGGTGTCGCCAGATCAGTACGAAGAAGAATGCGAGGGCGATCGCGGCCGCAAAGAGCTTGATGGCACCGGCGAAGCCGAGCGCCGCACCCGCGAAGACAAGCTGACGGTTGGACGCGAGTCTGCCCGACGAGAAGGCAAGCGCGACTGCGAGCAGGCAGAAGAAGATCAGATAGGGCTCGAGCATGAGCGTGCGGTCCGAGCTGTACCCGGGTGGGTAGATCGCGAAAAGCATCCCACCAACGAATGCTGCCGTGAGGCCCTTGTACCGAAGGATGAATGCGATCAGAAGGGCGTCGAGGCCGACAAATGTTCCGGTCAGCACGCGAGCGATCGCCAGACCGGCGCGTGGGTCTGCGGGCCCCACAAGAAGCGCAATTGGTGCGAGGATGATCGTGATCCCTGGCGGCTGGACCATCACGAAGCTCCGGTAAGGAAGCTGGCCCGCCACCAGATGCATTGTCGCTCCGAAATACACCCCATCGTCGTATTCGGTCAGCGCGTAGAGTCCATGATGGACACTCAGATTGTGAAAGACGATTCCTGACCCGACGCCGAACACGACGATCAAGATCACGATGAGGCCAACCCGGCGGGTCCAGAGGCGACCGCGCGGTGTGGGGTCCAGCTGAACGTCTTCGTGACCGATCGACTGGGGCCCAGCTGGGAGTGTCGTGGTCACTAGGCAGATGGTAGTCCTCGGGCGCTTCGCGATTGGTGCGAATGACGCGCAGGCGCGTGGCCAAACCCGAAGGGGCGAGAGGTGCCTCCGTGCCCGATTGGGAGCGCGACCCGATGACTGTCTAGTGTGATGGAAAACATTTGCACTCGACAAGGAGGCCGGACGCCGGTGGATCTCTTCGAATATCAGGGCAAGCAGTACTTTGCCCGTTACGGCATTCCGGTGTCAGACGGCGATGTTGCAGATACGGTCGAGGATGCGGTGGCGGTGGCGAACCGGATCGGTTACCCCGTCGTGATCAAGGCTCAGGTCCAGGTGGGTGGTCGAGGCAAGGCGGGGGGCGTCAAGCTCGCAGCAAACGAGGACGAGGCACGGACGCACGCGACGTCAATTCTCGGTCTTGACATCAAGGGCCATATCGTTCATCGCCTGTGGGTTGAGCACGCGAGCGACATCAAACGTGAGTATTACGCGAGCTTTACCCTTGACCGCGCCGAGAAGGCGCACCTTTGCATGCTGAGCGCCAAGGGCGGCGTCGATATCGAGCAGGTCGTCGAGGAGGACCCAGCGGCGATTGCGCGCCTCTATGTGAATCCAATCGATGGAGTCGATAGACAGGAACTCGAGAGGCTCGTCGATGAGGCGGGTATCGATGCAGAGGCGAAGACAGGTGTCGTCGAGATGCTTGAGAAGCTGTATCGCTGTTATATCGATGGCGACGCGGATCTCGTAGAGATAAACCCTCTGATCCTCACTCCAGATGGAAGGGTGCACGCGCTTGATGCGAAGGTCACGCTTGATGACGACGCAGCATTTCGCCACCCGGAGTGGAGTGACTTTGCCTATGACCAAGATGGAGACGCACGAGAGACGCTCGCGAGATCCAAGGGACTCAATTACGTCGGGCTTGACGGATCGGTCGGCATCATCGCGAACGGGGCGGGTCTTGCCATGAGTACGCTTGACGTCGTCAATCAGGTTGGCGGCAGTGCCGCGAACTTCCTGGATTGCGGCGGTGGCGCGAACGCGGATGTGATGGCCGATGCGCTTGAGGTCATCAACTCCGACCCTCGGGTGCGCGTAATCCTGATCAACATCTTCGGCGGAATAGTCCGGTGCGATGACGTTGCGAACGGCGTCTTGCTCGCAATCGAGCGGGTTGGCCTCTCGACACCAATCGTCATCCGCCTCGATGGGACGAATGCCCCGCTCGCCCGGGAGATACTGACGCCTCACCTCTCGGACCGAATGATTCTTGAACCGACCATGATCTCTGCGGCCAAGCGCGCGGCGGAGATCGCAAACAAAGGATCCAAATGAGCATCTTCATCGATGAGAACACCAAGGTCATCGTGCAGGGCCTGACGGGGAGCCAGGGACGCTTCCATGGACTGCGCAACCGCGCGTACGGCACCAAGGTTGTCGCCGGTGTCACTCCGGGAAAGGGGGGCGAGAGTGTCGAGGGCATCCCCATCTACGACAGCGTCGCCGAGGCCGTCGCCGCGACCGGGGCCACCGCGAGCTTCGTTGTCGTTCCACCGAAGGCAGCAGGAGAGGCAATCTTGCAGGCGGCCGCCGCCGGAATCGCGTTGATCGTCTGCATTACCGAACACATTCCCGCGAAGGACGAGGCGCTCGTCTTTGCCCGTCTCCGGCGTGATTTCCCCGGAACCCGCCTGCTCGGCCCGAACTGTCCCGGATTGATCTCTCCGGGAAAATCCAACATCGGAATCACTGCCGGCGAGATCGCCCTTCCCGGCGGACCGGTGGGGATCGTGAGTCGTTCGGGCACGCTTACGTACCAGGCACTTCACGAGTTGTCCCAACAGGGTGTGGGACAGACCACGTGTGTTGGCATCGGCGGCGATCCCGTTCCCGGCACCAACTTCGTCGACGTGCTCTCGGCGTTCGAGGCGGATCCTGAAACCCGCGCCGTGATCATGATCGGCGAGATCGGGGGATCCGAGGAGGAGCGAGCCGCAGAATACATCCGTGACCACATGACCAAGCCGGTCGTTGCGTACATCGCGGGCGTCACCGCACCTCCCGGCCGCAAGATGGGTCATGCCGGCGCGATTGTCTCTGGATCACACGGCACTGCTCAGGCAAAAATGGATGCCCTGCGCGCCGCCGGAGTCATCGTCGCGAAGAATCCGACAGAGGCTGGAGAGAAGATGGTTGAGGTCGTCCACGCCCTCGCGTGAGGGCCATCGTCGAACGGGCGTGCTTGCATGGTCGAACCACTTGGAGCAGTCGCCGAGATCGGACTCCTTCGTAGCTCCGACGCGCGAGATTGCGTCGAAGTCGTACGCTCGCTGCCTGGTTGGTTCAGCTATCCCGGCGCGTTGGATGATGTTGCAAGCGCGACCTCGTCCCAGGAGGGTTTCTGTGCCCGGGTTGACGGCCAGTTGGTCGGATTTGTCACCGTCCGCTTGAGCTTTGCAGAGAGCCTTGAAATCACCTATCTCGCCGTTCATGCGATGTATCGAAACAAGGGCATCGGGAGCCAATTGGTGCGCGCGGTCGCGAGACTGTGCAAAGAGCGCTCCATCGAATTGATCTGCCTCTTGACACTCGGCCCTACGGCTGGGAGTTCTTTCTACGAGGAGACTGTGGCCTTTTACCGAGCATCGGGTTTCTGGCGCGTACGCGAGCTGCAGAACGCGGAGTGGGGCGGCGCCTACTCCCTTGTTATGACAGCTCTGGCGAGTCGGCTCCTCGAAGCGGAGTCGGGCGATGGGCTCACTTGATGGGTGAGCTCTCGCAGATCGATCCCGTCATTTCACGGTTGATCCGCGCCGAGCTTGCGCGCGAGCGTGGAGTGATCGACATGGTGGCGAGCGAGAATATTGCCCCTCTCGGGGTGCTCGAGGCACAGGGCTCGATCCTCTCCAACAAGTACGCAGACGGATATCCCGGCGACCGGCTCTTCGATGGGTGCGATGTAGTCGACGAGATTGAGACACTCGCAATCGACCGTGCCAAGGATCTCTTTGGCGCCGAGCACGCAAATGTGCAGCCCTATTCCGGTGCGAACGCGAACGCGGCGGTGCTCTTCGCGCTCGCTAACCCAGGTGACACCATTCTTGGATTTGATTTCGCACACGGGGGTCATCCAAGCCAGCATGATGCAACGACATTCGCTGGGCGCTTCTATACCGCGGTGGCCTATGGGGTACGCCGCGAGGACGGACTCATCGATTTCGAACAGGTTGAGATGCTTGCCAGAGCCCATCGACCCAAGGTGATCTTCGCGGGCGGATCGTGCTATCCGCGCCGTATCGATTTTGGACGTTTTCGCCAGATCGCAGACGAGGTCGGCGCCTTTCTGGTCGCTGACCTTGCGCACATAGCGGGCCTCGTCGCGGCAGGGATTCATCCTGATCCTGTCCCATTCGCACACGTCTGCACGATGACGATGCACAAGACGCTCGGAGGCGCGCGCGGCGGAATGATCCTCTGCCTCTCCGAGTTGGCCGATCAGATCGATCGCGCAGTCTTTCCTGGTGACCAGGGTGGCCCACTGCCCCATGTCATCGCCGCAAAGGCAGTCACCCTGCTGCTCGCCGCGGGGCCCGAGTACCGCGAACGGATGGAACGCACCGTGCGCGGCGCGGCGCTGATCGGCGGAATGTTGCACCGCGCGGCCGATGAGACGCATATGCCGGTCCTCACCGGCGGGACCGACGTCCACCTCTTTGCGCTCGACACCTCACCGCGCAAAGCGACCGTGCAGCAGGCGCTGACGTGGCTGCACCACCTTGGCATCATGGGGGACTCGGTGACGATCGCCTATGACCCTTTGGCGCCGCCGGACTGTTCGGGACTCCGACTCGGGACGGCACTCCTCGCGACGCGCGGGTTTCAAGATGAGGATTTTCGAGAGCTTGGCGAGATCCTGATCAGCCGCCTCTCCGATCCTCGCGGGTCCACCCTTGCGACGCTCAGGGAGCGCACGATGGCACTTTGCAATCGCTTTCCCATCTACCGCGAGTTCGAGGTTTGACGCGTCTTCGTCGCCCGCGCCGGCCAAGACGCGACTGCTAGCGTTTATGTGTGCGAATCGCTGCCTTGGCCTCAGGAACGGGCACGATTCTCGAGGCGCTTATTGGTGCAGATCTGCCGGTATCCCTTGTCGTCGTCGATCGCAAGTGCCGCGCTATTGAGGTCGCGACCAAAGCGGGGATCGAGGTCGTCGAGTTGATTCGGGACGACTTCACCCCGACCTTCGATCGGGACGCGTACAGCAAAGATCTTGTAAGGGCACTGGAGGCACGCGACATCGACCTTGTCGTCATGGCGGGATTCGGGACGATCGTCGGGCCGGCGGTGCATGAGGCCTATCGAGACCGAATTCTCAATACCCATCCGGCGTTGCTGCCGGCATTCAAGGGTTGGCACGCTGTCGAACAGGCACTCGCCGCGGGGGTCAAAGTCACGGGTTGCACGGTTCATGTCGCGAGTCTCGAGGTTGACGAGGGACACATCCTTGCCCAGGAGGCCGTTCCTGTGCTTCCCGGGGATACGACGACCTCGTTGCACGAGCGGATCAAAGCAGTCGAGCGACAGATCTATCCTGCAACTGTTCGACGCGTCATCACCCAACTAGCGAATGGAGAACCAATCTCATGAGAGCACTGCTCTCGGTATATGACAAGACCGGACTTATCGACCTCGCGAACGAACTCTCCGAACTTGGCATTGAGATCATCTCAAGTGGAGGTACTTCGGTGGCACTTGCCGCCGCGGGAGTCAAGCACCTCGAGGTCGCAGACGTGACGGGAGCCCCGGAGATGCTCGGAGGTCGTGTCAAGACACTCCACCCCAAGATTCATGGCGGCATTCTCGCCGATCGCTCGAAAGCGGAGCATTTGGACGACATCGAGGCGCAGGGGATCGACCTGATCGATCTCGTGGTGTGCAACCTCTATCCATTCACAAGTGATCCTTCCATCGAAATGATTGACGTCGGAGGACCGACGATGGTTCGTGCCGCCGCAAAGAATCATGATCACGTCGGAGTTGTTGTCGATCCTGCTGACTATCCGCGTGTCGTCGAGGAACTCAGGGAGCACGCCGGTCTTTCGCCCGAGACGCGGCGACATCTTGCGCGGAAGGCATTTGCACATACGTCGGAGTACGACCGCGCGATCGTCGCGTGGTTCGATGCCGAAGGCGCGACAAAAGACGGATCAGCTGACGACGACCTCCCGGAGCGATTTGTGATTTCGCTTGAGCGGGCCGGGGAGTTGCGTTACGGAGAGAACCCACATCAGCACGGTGCTCGTTACCGGTTTACCGACGGTCCGAAGGGTTTCTGGGACGGAGTCGTTCAGCATGGGGGCCGCGAACTCTCGTATCTCAATCTGTTTGACGGCGAAGCTGCCTGGCGACTTGCTTGGGAGCTGCTCGACCTCAAGGCATCGGCGAATGCCGTTGCAATTGTCAAACATGCAAATCCCTGCGGCGTCGCGATCGGCGATGACCTGCTTGCGACCTATCAGCGCGCGTTTGACGCGGACCCACTCTCGGCATTTGGCGGAATCGTCGCGCTCACCGGCGAGGTGGACATTGAAATTGCTACTGCAATCGTGGCGAACCCGCTTGCGGACGTTTTGATCGCCCCGCAGATCACCGATGAGGCGCTGGCGCTCTTTGCCCAGAAGCGAAAGAACATGAGGCCGCTTGTCGCGCCGCGCCCGACGGACGAGCCACTTGCATTCCGTCAGATCGCCGGGGGTTTTCTCGTCCAGAACCGAGATCGGTTTGTCGCCTCGCGCGCCGATTTTGAAGTCGTGACCGCCCGAGTGCCAAGCGAGTCGGAATGGCTCGATCTTGAACTTGCGTGGCGGGTATGCGGTCGTACGACATCAAACGCGATTGTCCTCGCACGCGAAGGTCAGGTTGTCGGTAT
>DAIDIA010000038.1 GCA_027459565.1 Acidimicrobiaceae bacterium
TCGGCTCCGCGAGGAGAACGACACCATGCAGAGCCTCCGCATCCTCTCTGCGATCGACACCCTTGAAGCTGACGATCCAGCGCCTCTGGAACGGACGCGACGCGACAACCTCCAACGTGCCGACCTGGTCGCGCGCGTCCGGGAACTCACGCGCGCGCTGGATGACGAGTGTGGTGCCGGGCGCGAGGCGCTCCTCGCGGTCGGTGAGGAGCTCGACGACAACCTCTCCACGCAGTCCGTGCGCCCGGGCAATCTTCGCGACCTCGAGAAGCGCCATCGGCGCGATGTACGGCGACTCAGTCGACGATGTCGACCGAGGCGTCCTGTCCGTCACGGGCCCCCGCGGCACGGACGACCGTGCGAAGGGCCTGTGCGACGCGGCCGCGTTTGCCGATGATCCGACCCATGTCTGCCGGGTTGACGTGCAACGAGAGCTTGAGACCGTTCCTTCCGGGACCCGCGTCGACGACGACGGCATCGGGATCGTCGACGATCTGGCGGGCGATGTGCTCGAGGACCTCCTGGGCGGTTCCCCCGACCGCGCGATTCGCGTGCTCCGGGGTGAGGTCCATCTCGTCGATCACGACGTCGCTCTCGTCATCGAGCTCGATGTCCGCGTCATCTTCGTCTGCCGATGACGAGAAGTCCGGGCCCTCGAAGAGCGATGAATCAGATGAGGTATTGGTCACGTCAGTGACTCACGCGCTCTCGTTGCGCGACTTTGCGCGCGGAGCGGGCTTCGCGGCGCGCTCGCCGTCGAACTGCGCCCATGCACCGGAGATGACGAGGATCTTCTTCACGGTCTCGGTCGGCTGCGCGCCCTTTTGCAGCCAGGCGATCGCCCGTTCATTGTCGATGTTGATGCCAGATGGCTCCGCTCGGGGTTGATAGGTACCGACGATCTCGATGAATCGGCCATCCCGGGGGGAGTGGCTGTCTGCCGCGACGACACGATAGGTCGGTTGCTTCTTCTTGCCCATGCGCATCAGGCGGAGCTTTACAGCCACATCAAGTCCTTCTCTTTCTTTCGGTTTGGCGATCGTGAGAGCACCCAAGTATGGGACATATTTGTCCGGTGCAAGAACGGGAGAGCAGTTTAGCGCAGATGACCTGCTTATTTAGACGAAGGTGTGACCCTTCCGCCCTTCTTCTTGCGACCCTTCGCCGCCCGGGCGAGCCCTGCAGCCATCACCGAGGAGCGCATCATCTTCTGCATCTCCTTGAACTGTTTGAGCAGGTTGTTGATCTGCGTGGTCGAGGTGCCGGATCCGTTCGCGATCCGGAGCCTCCGCGATCCGTCGATCAGGCCGGGATTCATCCGCTCCTCCGGGGTCATCGCGCGGATGATCGCCTCGATGCGCGCCACATCGCGGTCTTCGATCGTCGCGTTCTTCATCTCCTTGGGAAGGCCCGGCATCATGCTCAAGACGCTCTGGAGCGGACCCATCTTCTTCATCTGCTGGAGCTGTTCGAGGAAGTCCTCGAAGGTGAACCGGCCCTGGCGAAGGCTCTCCATCGCCGCGGTCGCCGTCTCCTCGTCATAGACGCTCTCCGCCCGCTCAATCAACGAGAGCACGTCGCCCATCCCGAGGATGCGACCGGCCATGCGGTCGGGATGGAAACTCTCGAAATCGGCGACGCGTTCACCGGTCGAGACGAACGCGATCGGGCGACCGACGACGGACTTCACCGAGATCGCAGCACCACCGCGTGCGTCGCCGTCGATCTTCGAGAGGATCACGGCGTCGAGCTCCAGCGCCGCGTGGAACGCCCGGGCCGTCTGGACCGCATCCTGACCGGTCATCGCGTCGATCACCAAGAAGGTGTAGTTCGGAGCGATCGAGTCGCGAATCGATGACACCTCGGCCATCAGTGACTCGTCGATCGTGATGCGCCCCGCGGTGTCGACGATGACGACGTCGCGCCCGACGCGCACCGCCTCGGCGACGCCGCGCTTCGCGACCGTGACCGGGTCAGAGGCCTCGGAGAAGACCGCGACGCCGACCTCGCGGCCAAGCACCCTGAGCTGTTCGACCGCGGCCGGACGCTGCAGGTCCGCTCCGACGAGCAGCGGATGACGGCCCTGCTGCTTGAACCAGAGTGCGAGCTTTGCCGCGGCGGTCGTCTTTCCCGAGCCCTGGAGGCCCGCCAGCAAGATCACCGTCGGGGGGACTGATGCGTAGCGCAGCGCGAAGGTCTCACCGCCGAGCGTCTGCGTGAGCTCCTCGTTGACGACCTTGATGACCTGCTGCGCAGGGGTCAGGCTCTTCGAGAGCTCCGCGCCCGAGCAGCGCGCCCGGATGCGCTCGATGAGGTCGCGCGCCACCTCGAGCGCGACGTCGCCCTCCAAAAGGGCGACGCGGATCTCGCGAAGGACCTCATCGACCTCGGCGTCGCCGAGCCTCGCGCGCCCCTTGAGGCGCGTGAATATCTGGTCAAAACGATCGGTCAGGGTCTCGAACATGGCCTTGGCAAGGTTAGTCGGCCATCGCGGCGGACCCATCGGTGCCAGGGTGCCCCGCTCGCCACATGGGCCCTATGCGCGCGCGTCCTCGTCGAAGAGCGCGGCGGCGAACTCGACCGGATCGAACGCGACGAGGTCGTCGATCTGCTCGCCGATGCCGACGAGCTTGATCGGGAGTCCGAGTTCGTGGCGGATCGCGAGCACGATTCCTCCCTTCGCGGTGCCGTCGAGTTTGGTCAGCACCACTCCCGTGACTCCGACCGCGCGCGCGAACTCGCGAGCCTGAGCGAGACCGTTCTGTCCGGTCGTCGCGTCGAGAACCAGCAGCACCTCGGTCACCTCGCCGGGCTCGCGGTCCGCGACGCGTCGGATCTTTTTCAGCTCCTCCATGAGATTGGTCTTGTTCTGGAGCCGTCCTGCGCTGTCGGCGAGGACGAGATCGGCTCCGCGCGCGTGCGCGTGCGCGATCGCGTCATAGACGACCGACGAGGGGTCGGCTCCATCGGCGCCCTGGACGATGTCCGCGCCGCTTCGCTCGGACCAGAGTGCGAGTTGGTCGCCTGCCGCGGCCCGGAAGGTGTCGCCTGCCGCGAGCACGACCGAGCGACCACTCGCCACCTCGCGTCCGGCGAGTTTGCCGATCGTCGTCGTCTTGCCGACACCGTTCACGCCGACGAAGAGCCACACCGATGTGCGGCTCTGTGATCGGTGCAGCTCTCGATCCTCGCCGTCGAACAGCGCGATGATCGATGCCTCGAGCTCGCGGATCATCTCCTCGAAATCCCCGCTCAACTCCTTGG
>DAIDIA010000039.1 GCA_027459565.1 Acidimicrobiaceae bacterium
GATCGGAGCGGACTTGGCCAGCGGGGATCGCTCGTAGGGGAATACCTCCACCCCGGGAACCCCTAAGAGCCGCTCGCCCACCTCGCTGGCGCGTGACCCGGAGAGCAGCGCCAGCGCGGAGAACGGCGGGAGACGTGCCTCCTCCCGGCGGGCGAGCTCATCCTCGCGCACCAGCCGGGGGTCGCCCGCGGTCGCGGCGCGCAACACGACATGTCCCGGGAGTCGGCTCTGGATCACGAGCCGACGGGAGAAGCCGGCGGCCGAACGGCTTGCCCGCCCTCCGACGAGGCGACCCGCAAGCGCGACGAGCGCGAGCGCCTCCTCTTGTGCGACGAATCTCGGCGCGAGAAGATGCTGGTCGAAATCGAGCATCACGACGAGCGACGCGGCGCGCACGCGATGGAGCACCGCCTCGGTTCCGACCATCACGCGTGCGCCCGACGGCGCGGGTCCGACCTCCTCCGGTGCCCGCTGCTCCCCCGTCACGAGCAGCGTCTCGACGCCGATCAGCGCGGAGAGCTCCTCAGCCGCCCTGGCGACGCCGACGCGCAGCGTCTTGAGCCGCCCGGATCCACAGGACGCGCACACGAACGGGCGGGTCGCACCACACGATGCGCAGGTGAGCAGCGTCGCGACTCCGGGATCTGCGCGCTCGCGCTGTTGCATCGCGCCTTGGCATTCGCCACAACGCGCGATCTCGCCGCAGGCTCCGCATGCGAGGAGGCGCAGGCGGCCAGTGCGATGCAAGAGACAGACCACAGGGCGTTCATCGTCAGACAGTGCCTGCCTGATGATGCGCGCGAGTCCGGGGGAATAGAGACCCGACCGCGGGTCGTCCACCCGGCGATCGATGACCTCGATCGTCGGCCAGTGCGCACGCTGGAACCGTCGCTCGAACTCCGCGGGCGCGTCGGATCCCGTCAGCGCGAGTGGAGGGCACGGGCTCGTCATCAAAAGCGGCACCGACGCGAGGCGTGCGCGCTCTTGCGCGATGACCGCGGCATTCCAGGTTGGCGCACGCTGTCCCGTGTATGACTCCGAATGAATATCGAGAACCAGGATCCCGCCGAGGTCGCGCACCGGCGAGAATGCCGCGTTCCTCGTTCCGATCACGACCGCGACGCCCTCGAGCGCGAGCTCGTAGTCATCCGGAAGGATCGCGCAGCGATATCCACGCTGTCGCAGATGACGCGCGAGTGTCTCCTGATCGCGATGCTCGGGAACGAGCACCAGCAGACTCCGAGGGCGATCCGAGCCTTCGACAAGCCTCGCGAGGAACGCCTCGACGACGAGGAGCCGTTGGGCGTTGGGGGGGAGCGAGAGGATCGACACTCGCGACTCGAGCGCGCGCAGTGTCTCGATGACGACCGGGTCGCGCAGATCCGGCGCATCTGCGGCACCGGCGTGCGCGAGGTCCACTGGCCGCGTCACGTCGCGCGCATCCACGCGCGCCGCGATCGTGCGCGCGGGCGACCCCGCTAGCAGAAAGGGCCGAAGCCAGCCCGCGTAACGAAAGGCCGCGACGTGCGCGAGCGCGACGCAGGACTCGTCGAGCGCGAGCGAGACGATCCCTTCGATCGGTTTGCACTCAACCCCGGGCGGGACCTCGTCGCCGAGCGAGATGACCCAGGCGCGCACCTTTCGCCCTGCGAGATTGACGCGCACGATCGTGCCGACGCGGACCTCCAGTGATGCGTCCACGAGATAGAGGAAGCTTCGATCGACTCCGGTGACGTCGGGCACGACGCGCGCTGCCAGCGTGGCACCGACTGGCGATGCCCCAACCACAGGATCAGAGGTTCAGCGCGCGGCGAAGGTCATCGGCACGCGTGGTCGCCTCCCAGGTGAAGTCGGGGTGAGAGCGACCGAAGTGGCCGTAGGTAGCGGTCTTCTTGTAGATCGGACGGCGCAGGTCGAGGTCGCGGATGATCGCAGCGGGACGGAGGTCGAAGACCTCGTTCACCGCGACCGCGATCTTTTCAGGGTCAGCAGATTCCGTGCCAAAGGTCTCGACCATCACCGAGACTGGGCGGGCGACGCCGATCGCG
>DAIDIA010000040.1 GCA_027459565.1 Acidimicrobiaceae bacterium
CGTCGTGGGTACCCTATCTTCTCAGCCTGCAAAGTGGGGCCGAACGACGCAAGAAGATGCAATCGGATGTCTACGATCCCGATCTCCCCGTCGACAAGGACCTGTTTGAGCGACGCAATCTCTATGTAGTCTGCCAGAGTCACGAGGATCTTCCCTATCTCTTGCAGTTTGGACTCGAGAACCGGCTGATGGTGGGAACCGACTACACCCACGCGGATCAATCGTCAGAGATCCAGGCACACAACTTTCTCGAACAGCGCGCGCTTCGTGGCGAGATTCCGATGTCTGTGCTCGAGAAGATGTTTGATACCAATCCACGGCGGTTCTACGGTCTTTGATCGTCGCGGCCTGATCAATCGTCGGGCGATCAGCCGAGAACGCGATTGTGGCGCAATCTCGAGCGAGGGACGCGGACGCAGCGGCGCGCGGAATCCGGTTCGTGAGATTCAAGGTGGCCTGAGGGAACATGTTGCCAGCACGGACGGCGCAAACCGGCCACACTGGTAGATATGGCTCCTCAATACATCTTCACGATGCGCGACCTACGTCGCTTCTACCCTCCGGACCGTGAGGTCCTGAAAGGGATCAATCTCTCGTTCTATCCCGGCGCGAAGATTGGCGTAATCGGTTCCAATGGTTCAGGTAAGTCTTCCCTGCTGAAGATCATGGCCGGACTCGACGCGGGGTTCAGCGGCGAGGCACGGTTGACACCGGGATTCCGAGTCGGATTTCTTGAACAGGAGCCGCTTCTCGACGAGACAAAGGATGTCGCGGGCAATGTCGCCGAGGGTCTGGGAGAGTCGATGGCCCTGATTGAGCGCTTCAATGCGGTGTGCCTCGCAATGGGTGAGCCGGACGCGGATCTCGATCGACTTCTCAACGAGCAGGCCGAATTGCAGGGAAAGATTGACGCGGCGGATGCCTGGGATCTTGGTCGAACCTTCGAGATCGCAATGGATGCCCTGCGACTGCCACCTGGCGACTCGCCGGTGGCGAATCTCTCGGGAGGCGAGCGCAGAAGGGTCGCGCTGTGCCGGCTTCTCCTCTCGAAGCCCGATCTCCTGTTGCTTGACGAACCGACGAACCACCTCGATGCTGAGTCGGTCGCGTGGCTGGAACGGACCCTGCAGGACTACTCCGGGACCGTTGTCGCGGTGACTCACGATCGATACTTTCTTGACAACGTTGCGGGATGGATCCTAGAACTCGATCGGGGCGCGGGGATTCCCTGGGAGGGGAACTACTCCTCGTGGCTTGAGCAGAAGCAGGCGCGACTTGCCAGCGAGGAGCGTGCAGATGCCGCGCGACAGGCCGCACTCGCGAGGGAGCTCGAGTGGATCCGGATGTCGCCTCGTGCCCGGCAGAGCAAGGGCAAGGCCCGCGTCACCGCCTTCAACGAACTTGTTGCCGAGGCGGAGTCGGTTGACCGGCGCGCCGACAGGCTGGAAATTGCGATTCCACCCGGCCCCCGTCTTGGCGATCAGGTCATCGATGTCTCCCATCTCACGAAGAGTTTCGGAGACCGCATACTGATCGACGACCTCTCCTTCTTGTTGCCGCCGGGCGGCATCGTCGGAGTCATCGGACCAAATGGGGCGGGAAAGACCACGTTGTTCCGTATGATCGTGGCCGACGAAGCGCCCGATTCGGGCAAGCTCCTCGTTGGTTCCACCGTGAAACTCGCGTACGTGGACCAGTCGCGCGAATCACTCTCCTCACAGGCAACGGTGTATGACGAGATCACCGGTGGAGCGGATCTGATCGTCGTGGGAAATCGAGAGTTGCATGGCCGCGCATATGTCGCAAGCTTTGGATTCAAAGGCAGCGATCAGCAGAAACTCGTCGGCCAGCTCTCTGGGGGAGAGCGAAATCGAGTGCAGCTCGCAAAGGTCTTAAAGTCTGGTGGAAATGTGCTTCTGCTTGACGAGCCGACAAATGACCTTGATGTCGATACGTTGCGATCGCTCGAAGATGCGATCCTGGGCTTTCCGGGCTGCGTCGTCGTGATCAGTCACGATCGGTGGTTTCTTGATCGTATCTCCACGCACGTTCTCGCCTTTGAGGGTGACTCCGAGGTGCGTTGGTGGGAGGGAAATTTCAGCGATTACGAGGAGGATCGTCATCGTCGACTGGGCATCGAGGCGGATCAGCCACACCGATTGAAGTACAAGCCCCTCATTCGCAACTAGGGGAGCGGGACAAATTCCTGTTCGTGGCGTCGTCTCGACGCATTTGCCCACAATCGATACCGCGCGTCATAAATTCGTGGCAGCATCTATTTCAATGTCAATTCTTCCATCTGGAAAATCGATCGCGGGCGTGAGCGGGAGCAGGCGTCAATGAACTCGTCGCTCCGCGACCAACCCGCATTTCGAGATCTCGTCGACCATGTCAAGATCCTGTCGCGTATGAGCATTCGCGAGCTCTTCGACGCGGATGCGCTGCGCGGTGAGCGCTACAGCATCGAGGCGGCTGGGATCTATCTTGATTATTCGAAGAACCGCATCACCGATGAGACAGTCGAGCTTCTTCTCAGGCTCGCCCGCGAGCGCGGTCTTGGCGAGTATCGCGACGCGATGTTTCGTGGTGATCCAATTAACCAAAGCGAGAACCGACCGGCGCTTCACGTCGCACTTCGGATGCCACGAACGCGGTCGCTCATCGTAGAGGGTGAAGATGTCGTTCCCCTTGTTCATGGCGAGCTTGAACGGATGTCTGAAACCTCCATGTCCATTCGTTCGGGTCACCGGCTTGGGTTTTCGGGTCGTCCGATCCGCAACATCGTCAACATTGGAATCGGGGGATCTGACCTTGGACCGGTGATGGCGTTCGAAGCGCTTCATGCCTATCGCGATCGAAACCTCACCTTCCGATTCATATCGAACATCGATGCAAGCGATCTCGTCGACGCGACCGACGGTTTGGATCCAGAAGAGACGCTGTTCATCGTTGCCTCGAAATCGTTCACGACGAATGAGACGATTGTCAACGCTCGTGCGGCGCGCGAGTGGATTAGATCACACTTCGGAAACGAAGATGCCGTACCGTCCCACTTCATTGCAATTTCAAACAATCTTGACGCGGTAAAGCAATTCGGCGTTCGTGGCGAGGACACCTTTGGCATCTGGGATTGGGTCGGGGGACGATACTCGATGTGTTCGGCAGTCGGACTTTCGACGATGATCGCGATCGGCCCTATTGCGTTCTACGAGATGCTTGAAGGATTCTTCGCGATGGACGAGCATTTCCGCATCGCTCCGCTGCGTGAAAATATGCCAGTGATTCTCGGTCTTCTGACGCTCTACTACAGCGAGTTCTACGGAGCACAGTCGATCGGCGTCATGCCTTATGAGCGATACCTCAAACGCTTCCCCGCGTATCTCCAGCAGCTCACGATGGAGTCGAATGGGAAAAGCGTGACTGCAGATGGAGAGCCGATCGATTACACAACCGGTCCCATCTACTGGGGAGAGGCGGGAACGAACGGTCAGCACAGCTTCTTCCAGCTTTTGCATCAAGGCACGCATCTCGTCCCGCTGGATCTCATCGGCTTCGTCAATAGCTTCTACCTGCGCGGGGATCATCATGACATTCTCTTGGCAAATCTCTTCGCCCAGGCCGAGGCGTTCGCGTTCGGACGCACCTCCGACGAGCTTCGCGTCGAGGGGACTCCCGATTTCCTGATTCCGTTCAAGGTGATGGAGGGAAACCGTCCGACGAACGTGATTCTC
>DAIDIA010000041.1 GCA_027459565.1 Acidimicrobiaceae bacterium
GAGTGGACCCTGCGAAAATTGATTGGTACATGGAGCGTCCGCCGGAGCGTAGCCATGGAGGCGCCACGGGATTCACGCCGCCGGCGGGAATTCGCCTCAGTTATATTCCCACGACAACCGACATCGGGGAGCAGCTCAAGCAAGGAGGGCTCGACGCCACATTGCTCTATCTCGCGAACGCGCGCAATCTCGTCGACCGAAGCCAGCGCGAATTCGGTGAAGGATCTGGAGTGAGCTATCTGTTCGCTGACCGAGGTCTCGAATCGGCGAGATATTTTCAGAAGACCGGGATCTTCCCGGTGAATCACTGCGTGGCCGTGCGAAGGGACATCGTCGAGCGTTATCCCTGGGTGATGCTCAATCTCTACAGTGCCTTCCTCGAGGCCAAGCAAATCTCGGCTGACCTTACGGCGCGCTTGGTTGAACCGTTTGTTGCGGCCGGTGTGCTGCCACTTGAATCGCGCAAGGACCTCGCAGTCGATCTCTATCCCTACGGTGTCCAGGCGAATTTGCATCTGCTCGAGACGATTGCGCGATACTCATTTGAACAGGGTCTGACATCTCGTCAGATTGGCATTGAGGAGATCTTCTACCCACCTTCGCTTGAACTCTGAATACGATGCCTCAGGTTCTGGCGACGATTCATCGATTCAACGTATAGTTAGCAGAGTTAAGTATCTATTGGATTTGTTGGTATTGTCCTTGAAGTTTCAGACTGTTGGCCAAGGCCGGATGGGAGATAGCGATGGCGGAGATCGTCTTTGGACTGGGAACGTCGCATACGCCCCAGATGAGTTCGACCGTGGAGATGTGGGAGGACCACGCAAAGCGCGATCAGGGCAATCCCGAGCTTCTTGCCGCCGATGGTGAGTACTGGAAATACGACGATCTTTTGAAGGTCGCTGACCCCGGACTCGCTGCAGAGCTCACCGACGAGGTGTGGAACCGGCGCTATGAGCGGGCCCAGGAGTGCGTTGGCATTCTCGCGAAGGCTCTCGCGGATGCACGGCCAGACGTTGTCGTGATCATTGGAGATGACCAAGAGGAGCTGTTTGATGACGGTGGCACCCCCGCGATCGGGCTGTTTGTCGGTGAGGAGGTCTGGGACCGGCCGCTCGTTGGAGAGCGCAAGGCGCGATTGGAGAAGTTCCCGGGTCTCGTTGCTGCACAATGGGCAGCGCACGGTCCCCAGCCAACACCGCATCGCGTGGAGCGCGACCTCAGCTATCACCTCGCCGCTCAACTGACGCTGATGGATTTCGATCTCACGCTCGTCTCGGAGCAGCCCGTAACAAGGACACTCGGGCACGCCTTCACCTTCCCGCGTTACCGGCTCCATCTTCCCGAGACGACCCCGATCGTCCCTGTCTTGCTGAACACGTACTATCCGCCCAACGTTCCTTCAGCCACCCGTTGCTATGACCTTGGACGCGCCATTCGCCGGGCTGTCGAATCGTGGGACTCGGATAAACGAGTTGCGGTGGTGGCGAGCGGCGGTCTGAGCCATTTCGTCGTGCTTCCCGAGTGGGATCGGATGGTCCTCGATGCGATGGCCAAGCACGACCGCGATGCCTTCGCCGCCATCCCGCGCAAGATGTTCCGGTCTGGAACCTCCGAGACTTTGAACTGGATCACCGTCGCCGGAGTATTTGAGCAAGGAACGATGGAGCTTATTGATTACCTTCCCGGCTACCGGACTCCTGCAGGTACGGGCACTGGGATGGCATTCGCGACCTGGAGGTAACTGGCACGTTCTTGGATGGGCGCCAAGGTAATCTCTCCGGTGTCGAGCGACGGTCGAAGGATCGTCCGCTCTCCGTTGCGAGATCTCCCGATTGCGTCCCATGGGCGAGCCGCACTCACTCCCAGGGCAACACCGCAACATGGAGCGCGCGCGTACCATCGACGAGTTCGCCACGGGTCGCGTGCACAGCTTTCGCAGCATCTTCGAGCTTGAAGTCGTGAGTGTGCATGAGATGCAGCGGAAACTTCTTGCTTGCCATGATCTGAATTCCGCGTTCCACCGCGTGGTAGCTGTGGCCCCGCGCCTGTTTGAGGGTGATGTAGTGATCCGAGAGTTTGACCATTGGAAACTCCTGAAAATCCTGGTTACCCTGCACAACCATTGTGCCGCCTCGCATCCTGAGGACATCAATCGCGATCATTGTCGGCTCGATGCCCGCCCGGGCAGTGGTGTCGACGGCGACATCGACACCCTTCCCGCCGGTTGCCTCTCGAACCCGGTCGCGGACGTCTTCCTTCTGAACGTCAATCACGACGTCTGCGCCGAGCTTCTTGCAGACTTCGAGGCGATCAGCATCTGATGTGAGTCCGGTGACGATGATGAGGTCGGCACCCGCCGCCCGCGCAGCGACGACGCACGAGGCCCCCATCTGGCCGGGTCCCTGAATGAAGATGCTCTTCCCTGGGCCGACTCCACCCTCAAGGACGGCCCATTGGACACCGTTCCCGAGCGCAATGTGCAGACATGCATCCGTCGCGCTGACGCCCTCGGGCACGCGGTGCCAAACTGCCTCGAACGGCATGTAGAGGTACTGGCTGTAGCCACCCCAAAGCCCCGGCGCCGTGGCCGTCGAGGTAGATCCATACCGCAGAGCGTCTGGATTGTTGTGGATGTCCGTGGTCCAGCAGTGGCGATATTCGCCTTTGTGACACCATTCACACTGGTGGCAAACCAGATACTCCTCCAACGCCACGAGGTCCCCCTCTTTGAGCCCCCAGATGTGGCCAGCCGCGGCGCCAAGTCGATCGATGCGTCCGACATTCTCGTGACCGAGGATGCGAGGATTCTTCGGGGAGCGGGAAAAGGCGGAGACATCGCTTCCACAGATGCCAACGGCTTCCATCTTGAGGATCGCGCCGTCGACCGGAGGCTCGGGCATCGGATACTCGCGCATCTCCATGAGGTCGGCACCGATCTGGGTCATCGCGGCAACGGATCCAGCCATCATCTTCATCCTCTCAATATGAGCGCCTGAAGCGCCACGTCACTGTATCAGTGGGCGTTTTCAGGCCCTTCGGGAAAATCCCGGATTGATTGCGGAGAGCTTGGAGTCATGATTAATATGTAGTTAGGCTAGCTAAAGAACTTGTTCAGCTGTGACGATCCGGCGCAATGCGAAGATTTTTGTGCATCAGTCAAAGATTGGAGGGCACGTGCACATCACC
>DAIDIA010000042.1 GCA_027459565.1 Acidimicrobiaceae bacterium
GTCAGAGTCGCGCTGTGCCGTCTTGACGGCGTCCTTCCAATCGAGCCGAGTCCGAAAGTGCAGGCGATCGAGTTTGACCGATTCGCTATTCAAGACGGCGTTCCACCAACCGTGCCAATTCCGGTGCACGATCTCCACCCAATCACGGGGCATCGAATGAGAGAGTTGAGGAATGTCGTCGTCCAGGTTGGCGGGAGACCCCGTTTGGTCAGGGACCCCCAGGGCAGTCTTCAGGTAGAGAGCGACGTGTGGGGCAGGTTCGATTGCGATCGAGACGTCCCAGTTGGGGCGGTCCTCATTGTCCGATTGCATCTTCGCGACAGCTCCCTCAAGCAGATTGTCACTTGACCTTAGGAGATCCTCCGTCCTCACGCCCGCTCAAGTCCCGGCGGCGTGGATGCGCC
The DNA here is from genome assembly GCA_027459565.1 of Acidimicrobiaceae bacterium. Lineage (GTDB taxonomy): Bacteria > Actinomycetota > Acidimicrobiia > Acidimicrobiales > Bog-793 > CAIVND01. The sequence goes on from DAIDIA010000042.1 coordinate 405, forward strand.
TCCTCCCGAAGCCCGTCGCCATTCGCTCCCACGGTCAGTGTTCCATGAAACGATGGGAAGCACGGAGGTCGTGACATCATGGAACTCAATCTCGAAGGTCGTGTTGCGCTTGTTGGCGGAGGAACCGCGGGCCTCGGTCTCGCGGTCGGGCAAGCGCTCGCAGGCGAGGGAGTCCACGTCGCTCTCGCGGGGCGGCGCCGGGAGCTTGCCGAGCAGGAGGCGAGCGCGTTTTCCCGCGGCATCGGAGTCGAGATGGACGTGCGAGACGCCAAGAGCATTGCTCGCGCCATCGAGCGGGTCGGGAACGATCTGGGCCCGCCTGACATCTTGATCCTCAACAGCGGCGGCCCTCCTCCGTCGCGCGCGATCGAACTCGATCGGGAGTCACTTGAGACCGCCGGCGATCTCCTGCTCTACGGGCCGCTGCAGCTGGTGAACTCGTGTCTGCCCGCGATGAGGGATCGGAGTTGGGGACGAATCGTCGCAATCGGATCGACCTCGGTGCAGGCGCCGATCCCGATCCTCGCGTCATCGAGTATCTTCCGCGCTGCGGTCGCGAGTTATCTCAAACTGCTCGCGGAAGACGTTGCAGCTGAGGGGATCACGGTAAACATGGTCCATCCCGGCCGGCTCGCAACGGACCGAACCATCGAGATCGACCGGGCGCGGGCGCAACAGTCGAAGACGTCGATCGAGGAGGTAAGGGCAGCGGCAGGACGCCTGATCCCTCTTGGCCGCTATGGGAGCCCGGAGGAGTTTGCCGCGTTGGTGACCTTTCTCTGTAGTGACGGAGCTCGGTACATCACCGGAGAGCAGATCCGCGTCGATGGAGGGCTCGTCCGCTCGATGTAGGAACGTGGCCGGTGGGAGAGACTCCCGACGGAGTCCCCGCGCTTCGCTTTACGCGCGCAGACGGATTGGCGGAGAGTCCATGGTCGTTCCGGGTGGCGAGGATTCTGACAGGGATCGCGAAGATGCAAGACTCAACATGAACATGCGGGGGAGCGTTGCGTTGAAGACAGCGTCTACGCGGCGGAACAGGTCGATAAGGGGAGTGTCGTGCGCGGTCGCCAGATAACTCAAACCGCGCTGCGGATCTTGTCCATCGTTGTTGGCGTGGCAGGACTCTGTGCTTGGCTCACCTTCGTCTCGACGCGCGCCTATGCGCCAAATGCGGACGGAGCCACGGTCGTGCTCGAGGGTTCGGCCCTCGCGCACCGGAATCTCTTGTTGCATGGTTGGTCGCTGTCGCTCGATTCTTTCTGGACGGTCGACGTCCTCTTCTATGCGCTCGGCGTCGCGCTCATCGGCGTGCAACCTGTGCTCATGCACCTCATCCCAGCCCTCGTGGCCGCGCTCTGCATCATGGTCGCGTCAATGCTCGCCGGATTGGGTCTTACGCGGCGCGCTCGCGTTGTCGCGGCGGTCTTTGTTGTCGCTGCGCTCGGTCTTCCCGGCCATACTGGCGCGTACTTCCTCCTCCAGGGCCCGTGGCATGTCGTGACCACCCTCTATTGTCTGCTTGCGGCGTTGTTGCTCGCGAGGGCACGGTTCGACTGGCGCTGGTATGTCGCCGTTGGTCTTCTTGCCCTTGGCCTGTCCGGTGACCTCCAGATGCTTTCGCTCGGAGTCGTTCCGGTCTTCGTTGCGGGTCTCCTCGCTGTTGCGCGTCAGCGATCATTGCGCGCGGGACTGGTTTCGATCACCGCAGCGGCCGCTGCGAGCCTTGTCGCGTTGGCGGTTCGTCTTGCCGCGGAGGCGATTGGCACATTTCGCGTCCACGAGAGCCACCATACGGTCGGTCTCTCACAGCTCGCTCGCGACGTTGGCCACTTCGTGAACTGGTCAAGCGCCATCTTCGGCGTTCACCTCGGTCCAATATCGGGGCCCTCGATCGCTCCGATCTTCGCGGTTGTCCGTGCTTTGGTGTTGGTCGCAGTCGTCTTGGCCATCGCGGCCTCGCTCGTCCGTTCGGGTCTCGGAGTACTGCGATGGGCGCCGCGGAGACTCTCGTGGTTTCGTGACGATGACGGGTCCGGCGTGGTCGATCAGAGCACGTGGCGCGCCGATGACCTCTTGTTGTGCATGACGATCGGTGCCATCGGGACCTTTGGCCTGTTGACGCTGTCGGACAACCCGGAGTACGCGCGCTATCTCGATCCGGTGACGATCTTCGGTGTCGCACTTGGCGCGCGCGTCATCGGACGCCTCGTCAACAGACTTGCCGATCGCGTCTGGGCGTTCTCACTTGGCGCGCTCGTGTTGATAGCGGGTTGCTGCGCGGCCTCGTCAGCCATGGACGCCCGGACTTACGTGCCGCGTGCTCCCACTGCGGGGCTCGAGGCGTACTTGACCGCGCACCACCTCTACTCCGGAGTCGGCGACTACTGGGCGTCATCGATCGTGACCGTGAACACAAAGGAACGGGTGACGATCCGTCCGGTTGTGGCGAATGCTTCGATGGAGATCGTGCCGGATGGTCGCCAGGCGACGATCGATTGGTATCGGAACCGAGACTTCGCCTTTCTCGTCTATGAGACGAGGCCCCATGGACATGTCAATCGCGCGACTGCGGAGCGCACCTTTGGCCGACCGGAGAAGATCGTCCGCATCGGTTCGTATTTTGTCGTCACGTGGTCACATCCGATCGCGCTCAGTCCCCATCCCTTTCCGTGAGGAATCTCGGGTGGAGATGATGATCGCCGCGCGATGCACGATGGTCTAGTTCTGAAAGACCTGAGCGTCGTCGGCAAAGGCCTTGCACTCAATCGCATTTCCTGACGGGTCGCGAAAAAACATCGTCCACTGTTCACCGATCTCGCCGGCAAACCTTACGTAGGGCTCGATGACGAAGGTGATCCCGTGGGATCTGAGCCGCGCCGCCAACTGGTGAAATTCATCGACCGAGAGAATGACGCCGAAATGCGGGATCGGGACATCGTGACCGTCGACCTCATTGTGGGCGACCTCGGATCTCCCCGGGACACGGTGCGTCACGACCTGGTGTCCGTAGAGATTCCAGTCCATCCAGTTGGTGTCGGCTCGTCCGCGCGTGCAGCCGAGGACCTCACCGTAGAAGTGCGCGGCAACATCGAGATCGTCGACGCCGATCGCGAGGTGAAAACGTGGGATGTCCGACAGGGAATTCATCATGCGCTCCTCATGTGGGCTGCAGCTGGTGTGAGATCAATCCAGTCAAGTTCGCCGCTCTCCAACAGGTGGGAAGATTGTGCGCGCACAATCCGGATGCGAGGAGTTCGGAGATCTCCATTTGTTGTGGTCAAGCGGTCTGGTATCGCGGTGATGCGCATCATCCTAAGACGGCGGCTCAAACACGGCAACGGGATCGCACATCGCACGAGAAAGCGAGGGGCAACCCCTGCCATTTCCAGTCTGACACTCCGAGGTACCTCCTTGAGAACTCGCGAAGTGCCTGTCGCGAGCGAGTGATCGCGGCGGCTGATCCCGCTCTCGCCAATCGCCAACGCAACGACGTCGTTCCTGACGCGCCCGCACGCAGGTCCGTCCGGACGCTTGTCGGTACTGAGTCGTTCCCGGTGCAACACGTGCAGCTCGATCAAGGGTCTGATGGAGCTGGAGATCATCGGTAACGACACGAAAGACAGTCACGACACGTAAAGTTGTACGGCATCCTTCCTTTGTTGCTTCAAATCAGCCGATGCGAGAGGTTCTCCCGATGACCGATGTCCGTCCTCCAACCGCCCAGTCCACCGGTCGCGCCTCGGGCAACCGGTGGACACTGATCGCGGTCTGCATCGGCACGTTCATGCTCCTCGTCGACCTGACGATCGTGCAGGTCGCGTTGCCGACGATCCAGAGACACCTGCACGCCTCGTTCACTGACCTGCAATGGGTGATCGACGCCTATGCGCTTGCGCTCGCCGCGCTCATCCTCGCCTGGGGGTCGATCTCGGACCGCTTCGGACGCAAGCGGGTCTTCGTCGCCGGGCTCGCGGTATTCACCGCGTCGTCAATGCTCTGTGGGCTCGCGCAGTCGATCTCGATGCTCATCTGGTCGCGTGCCCTGCAGGGAATCGGTGGCGCGGCGATGTTTGCGACGGGTCTCGCGCTCATCGCCCAGGACTTCCAGGGACCGGCGCGCGGGAGGGCGATTGCGGCGTGGGCGGCGACCGTCGGGGGCGCCGTCGCGGTGGGACCGCTCGTCGGCGGGATGCTCACAAGCGGCGTCGGCTGGCGCTGGATCTTCATCGTCAATGCGCCGATCGGCGCGGTTGCGATCTGGCTCTCCTTGACGAGGATGCGCAACCAGATGGACCCCGGTGCCACCCGCCTCGACAGCTTCGGTCTCGTCAGCTTCGCCGCGGCGATGTTCCTTCTTGAACTCGGCCTCATCCGTGGCAATGCCCTCGGCTGGACCAGCGGGCCGATCGTGGCCATGTTTGCCGGCTCGGCTGTGGCCCTTGTCGCCTTCGTCCTCGTCGAACTCCGTCAGGCCCGGCCGATGTTTGACCTTTCGCTTCTGCGCAATTCCGGCTTCATCGGGGTCTCCGTCGGCACCTTCGCGATCGGCGGCGGGATGTTCGCCCTCTTGCCGTACCTCACCCTGTACCTCCAAAATGATCTTGGTTACTCCCCGTTCCAGGGCGGGTTGCGCCTCTTGCCGTTGACGGTGCTCGCCTTTCTCGTGCCCTTCGTGCTGCGCGGCCCGGTGCAAACGCTTCCCCCTGGCGTCGTACTCGGCGGCGGCTTAGCGATATCGGCCGGCGGCATCGCCGCCCTGCTCGCGATCGGTCCCAGTTCGGACTGGGTCGTCCTTGTGCCGGGAATGGTGCTCTCTGGTTTGGGTGTCGGCATCGCCAATCCGGCGATTGCCCGCGTCGGGCTCGGCGTCGTGCCAGCCGAGCGCAGCGGCATGGCATCGGGCATGAGCAACACCTTTCGCATCGCCGGGCTCGCGACGGGAGTCGCCGCGCTCGGAGCGATCTTTCAGCAGAGGATCACCTCCTCTCTGGCGACCAGTTTCGGCGCACAGGGAGCGGCACTCGGTCGCGCCGTCTCCTCGGCCGGTATTCGGGCCGCCGCGCACGGCCAGCCCAAGATTGCCGACGCGGCGTACGTCGCCTTCGTCTCGGGGCTGCGCACGATCCTGGTGATCGGCGCCGTCGCCGTCGCGCTTGGCGCTGTGCTCGCGGCTGCCCTCGTTCGTTCCCGGGACTTCCATCGTCCCGTCGCGCATGTCTCCCCGATCGAGACCACGCCGCACGTTGCGACAGAGGTCCTCTAGCACTCCTCTCCCCGGTAGCGCGACACATGAAAGATCAACCGAGGGAGCAACCCTGTGTCCAACCGCCACAACGTGTCCGTGCTTCTTCGCTGGTCGCAGAGAGACGGGAGATACCCGACGGGGATTGCGCGCGAGGGGGGAGATCCGATGCTGAAAACCCCGAAACTCTCAATGAAGAGCCGTTAATGGAGTTGGCATGGTTCAATCTCGTGCCGGAGGCGACAACGTCGAGCGGTCGCGTCCACGACCACGCGAGGTCGTTCGTGCAGTCGGGGAGCATGACAGATCGCGTGCAGTTCAGCGAACACTTCGCGCTCGAGTCGGTTCGTGGGATCTGTCTTCGTGAACGCCACCGACCGGCGACGATGAGTCTGCAATCGTCGCCAACGTCCCGATGCACGGGTGCCCACCAAAGACACAGCGGAGCGAATCCGAGGTTCCACCCGAAGCAGTCGTTCGAATCACCGCTTGGGCTCGTCGACGAGCGCTCATACAAGATCACAAACTGCTAACAGGCTTTCGTTGCTATTCCACGAGTTGTGGTGTTACCTCTAAGTCGTGGCGACGACGAGAGCATTGCTCGCGCATCTCTATCGCAGGGCTGGATTCGGGGCGACGCCTGCCGAGCTTGATGTCGCGGAGCGAGATGGGTGGGACGCGACGATCCGACGTCTCGTCAACGGTCTGCATGAAACCGATGACGGACTGTCGCGTGTTCCGCCTCCTCAGTTCGTGCCGCTCAACGCGGAGGTCGGTCTGAACGTGGCGAGCGTGAGGTCCGCCGAGTTCCTCGCGTTGACCAATTGGTGGATCGATCTCATGCTGTCCACTCCCACTCCATTTCGAGAGAAACTCGTACTCTTGCTCCACGAGCAGTTTCCAACAGCGTTTTCCAAGGTCAACCATCCGGGCCTGCTCTATCGTCAAAACGCGATCTTCCGCGAGATGGGACGGGGACCTTTCGACGCTCTGACGATTGCGGTGTCGAAAGACCCCGCAATGCTGATCTGGCTGGACACCGGCACGGACCTTGTGACGCACCCGAACGAGAACTTCGCCCGGGAGCTTATGGAGCGGTTCGCGCTCGGGATTGGCCACTACAGCGAGACCGATGTCAAACAGCTCGCTCGGTGTTTCACGGGCTGGGCACTCGACTATCAAACGGGACTCTTCAACTTCGACGTCGCTGAACACGATTTCGGCATAAAGACATTCCTCGGACACTCGGGGGACTTTACGGGTGAGCAGGCAATCGAGATCGTGACGAAGAAGACCGCTTCGGCCCATTGGGTCGTCTCGAGGTTCTGGAGTTGGCTCGCATTCCCTGTCGGACCGAACCATCCCGTCGTCGCCGAACTCGCGCCCCTGTATGCCAAGAATCGTCGTGTAGGAAGCTTGCTCGAGTCAATACTCAATCACCCGGAGTTCGTGTCCGATCAATCGACGACCGGACTCGTGAAGCAACCCGTTGAATACGTTGTGGGCACACTCCGTGCGCTGCGACTGACCACCGCGTCGTTCTCCAGTGGATATGTCATGAACATTCTGACAAAGCTCGGTCAGCAGCTCTTCAATCCACCGACGGTAGGGGGCTGGGGTGCAAACGGCTTCTGGCTCTCGACTTCGGCAAGTCTCACACAGCTCGATTTTGCGCAGGCGGCCGCGAACCTGGGAGACCTCTCACGGATCGAAGATGAGGCGCCCCGGGCGCGCACCGATGCGCTCGCCGAGATGCTCGGCATTGAGAAATGGACCAAAGACACGACGACGGTGCTCCATGCGGCGAAGGACAACCCGGTGATGCTGACCGCGCTTGGACTTGTCGCCCCTGAGTACGTCATGAACTGAGCGGGGGAGAATCGTGCCGCCTCTTTCGATGGACCGCCGCCAATTTCTCGCAGGTGCGCTTGCGACCGGAGCCATCGGGGTCGTGCATCACGCTCTGGGCGTGCCCCGGAGTCGTTCCGTCAGCCCGAAACTGGCTCCGAGCATCACACAATCACCAAGTGGCCGGATCCTCGTCCTCTTGACCCTGTACGGAGGCAATGACGGTCTCAATACCGTCGTTCCCTTCGGCGATCCCTCCTACGTTCAACAGCGCGGATCCATCGCTATTCCCGAGTCCTCCGTGTTGCAGATCGACCCGGGATTCGGACTGCATCCGGCCCTTACCGGGATGAGGGCACTGTGGGACGCGGGCCAGGTGGCAATCATCCGCGGCGTGGTCTACCCGAACCCGCGCTACAGCCATTTAGCGTCGATGGATATCTGGCAGAGCGCAAGTCCATCGGGTGATCTGCCGACCGGTTGGATCGGCCGGTGGCTTGACACAACACGGCCGATCCTCTGCAGGCTCTGTGGCTTGGAGCGAACCTTCCGCTGGCATTCGTGGGAAAGTATCAACAGGCGAGCAGTATCGCGGCCAGCTCCTCGCCTACGGCACAGATACCTGCAGGAGGGGCAGAACTTCGACGGTTCTACGCGCTTCTTCAACAGGCACACCGCTATGACACGAAGCTTGAGCGCGCGTCGATCCGCGCAGGTACGGACATGCTGGACGTCAGTAAGGTCATCTCCCAGACGCTTGAGCACGCACCGGCTGTCGCGCAGAACTTCGACGCGACCGCCGGGAGTTTCGGGACCGAGCTCGGAGTTGTCGCTCAACTCATTGCTTCGGGAATGCCGACGCAGGTCTACGGAGTCAGTTTGAATGGATTCGATTCCCATGCAGGAGAGCTCGCTTCGTACGCGGCGTTGTTGAAACAGCTGGATTCGGGCGTCACAGGGTTCTTCAAATCGTTGCAGGGAGTTCCACAGGGCGCGCAGACCGTGCTCGTCATCTACACGGAATTCGGGCGTCGCGTGGTCGCAAATGCGAGTGAAGGGACCGACCATGGTTCGGGAAACACGGCATTCGTCGTCGGACCTTCGGTCAAAGGCGGGTTCTATGGTGACCAACCGAGCCTGACCCAACTCGACAGCAATGGGAGCCTTGTCGTGACGACGGATTTTCGGTCGATCTATGCCACAGCACTCGAACAGATTCTCGACGTCGATTCAAGCGTCATACTCCGCGGTCGCTTTCCGGGGGTCCCCTTTATTTGACCACCCCGGAGCGACGAAACTTCAGCCTGCCCGCTCGTGCGTGAGGTCTCGAGACGCATGAGCGTGACGTCTCGATGCGACCGAGGTTCGCCTCTGAAATGGAACTCCTCGCATCATGCGTGCACGCACTCTTCCCTGTCTGTATGCGATGTCGATTGACTTGCTCGGAATGGGCCTTCATTGAGGAGAAGACAAGGTGGGTGTAACGCACATCGGCCAGGTTTCACACGGTCGAGTCTCGCCGCCAGGCACGGATCATTACGAATATCGAGTAAGAACATGTTCGTCATAGAGCGAGACGACTTCGATAAAGGATCTCGCGATGCGCGTCCGCGCTGATGCCCGATCTATGTTCTTCGCTGAGAAATCCTTAAGTATGGGCAACCAAATCGTTTGTGCAACGGCAAGGCCTCCAAAGCCCTTCGCCTCTCCCGCGACACGCACCCAGTCGCGAATGCGTTCGGCATCGGGGCCCTGTCCCAGAACCACACAAACAACCTCCCCGTGACTTTCAGCAAGTACCTGGTGTGCCGCGCTCTCGTAGTCCGAACGGGTAGCGAGTCCGGGAATCATCCAGACTGCAGGCCGAACTCCGGCATCTTGCAGGGAGGCCACGGTCTCGATGAGCAACTGGGGCAGGACCTCGCGCTCGAAGGTCGCAACGTCACCGTTCGAGCGCTCAAGTTGATCCCTGGTCGGAGGGATCAACAACTCGAAGATCCACTTGCGGCCCTCCGCATCTGCCCATTTCGACAACGTCACGAGACGTTCGCGTTGACGGTGGTTGAGTTCTGCGTCACCCGCTGGGTTGTATCGAGCGAGTGCTTTGATGAAATTTGGGTCTAAATCTTCAATATGGCGAGCAAAATCGTCTCCGTATTCGAGTTCGAACTCGTCTCGACCCGAGCGTTCAACCGAGATTGCAACCGGGATACCCGCCTCCTTCGATTGTCGGGCGATCTTTGCGCCAAATTCCTCGTCGATGACAATGACCACCGATTCGCGCGCGACACCTTCGTCAAGCGCCTGGCATAAACCTTCGTAAACAAGCCCTTTCAAGTCGCTGATCTGCAGTCGTTGATCATCATCAGGTAGGTCGCCCGGAGCGACGTTGAACAAATTCTTCAAGAAAGGTACGCGATGATCAAATCGCAGGATGTACATCGGTGTCTTGATCTCAATGTTCAATGCAAATACCCGCGTTCGATATGGAAACTGTCGCGCAGTCCACGATTTGCACCGGTGTCAGACCTGCACACATCGGTGCCAGACCGCGAATCTGTTCAATGAGTTTCGGTTTTGCTTACCTTGTGTCGTCATCGATGCACCGACAAAACTCTCCTGCCCGCACACTTGAGCAACTTTCACTCGCGCTCGAGAATCACATCATAACGATTCACGTTTGTGTACCTACAAGAGTAGCTTTGGCGCGACTCAGATGACGTACGCGCCGCAGTCTCCTTTACAGTACTTCTTCGACGGCACCTCGAAGCCGTTCGACCACCAATATCAGTGGAGTTGCAAACGGTCTGGAAAGCAATTGGCCTGGTCATGCGAGGCTATGTATTTCAAGCGCACCCCGGAGTTGTCGTTTGAGTAGATCGTGTCAAATGTTCGAGCGTTTCGACGTCAAGGAAGAATTCGACCTGCTTTGTATCAGCAGATCTCTACGGTCCCTTAAGCGATTGCTTGACGATCTCGCGCGCGATCAGCATTCGCTGTATCTCGTTCGTGCCCTCACCAACAATCATGAGTGGAGCATCGCGAAAGTACCGTTCGACATCAAACTCCGTTGAATATCCATAGCCGCCGAAGATCCGAATCGCATTCAGAGCGATCTCCATTGCGACTTCGGAGGCAAACAGCTTTGCCATTCCGGACTCAAGGTTTGAGCGAGCGCCAGTATCAATGCGAAATGCAGCATTAAGGACGAGTAGCCGTGCGGCCGTGAGTTTCGTGGTCATATCGGCGAGATAATTGGCGATCGATTGATGTTGCCAGATGGGTACACCGAAGGCCTCGCGTACCTGAGCGTAGGCAAGCGCGTCCTCATAGGCCGCGCGACCAACGCCGAGAGCCCGTGCGGCCACTTGAACTCTCCCGGTCTCAAGTCCGGTCATCATCTGTGCAAACCCTTGACCCTCGTCTCCTCCCAATAGTGCGTCATTCGGGACTCGGCAATCTGAAAACGAGAGTTCACAGGTCTCGACTCCCTTGTAACCGAGTTTGGAGAGATCTCGGGAAACCTCGAATCCCTTTACCTTCTCAACAAGCAAGATGCTCATTCCGCGATAGCGCGGCTCCGCCTCTGGATCTGTCTTGCACAACAATGCGACGAGGCCGGCGCGGCGCGCGTTCGTAATCCACATCTTGGAACCATTGATCACATAATCGCTGCCATCTTTTCGGGCGATGGTGCGCATCGCCTGGAGATCAGATCCTCCCCCTGCCTCGGTCAGCGCCATCGCGGCGTGCAATTCGCCGGTCGCTAGGCGGGAAAGATATCGTGCTTTCTGGTCCGCTGTCCCAAAGAGCGCGAGCAGGCGAGAGACGACCGCGTGGCCGCCGAACGCTCCGGCGAGCGACATCCAGCCTCGTGAGATCTCTTCGGTCACGAGGGCAAAACATGGTGTCGATACGGAGGATTCGCCATACGGTGCAGGAACGGCAAGGCCAAAGATTCCGAGTGCCTTCATCGCTTCAATGATCTGCTCTGGGTAGGTGTTCGAGTGTTCAAGTTCCCGCACCACGGGCCGCACCTCGCGGTCCACAAAGGTCCTTACGATCGAGACGATCGTCGACTCCTCTTCAGATAGATCGAACATGTGAAATCCTCTCCACTCGGTGCCGTATTGAGCGCGTTAAGCGACGTTGCCCGGAGGCAAAGATGCGGTCTGTGGTCATGATCCTGATACCAGTCAACGGACACAGACCGAGAGTGTGCTGCAGACTGGGCCTCGTACCGTTTCGCTCACGGGCAGACAGAGCCATCAGATCACGATGACGCGAGAATCGGCGAGCGCGGCGATATCTTCATCGTTCATGCCAAGTTCCTTCAGGATCGCAGTGCTCTGCGCTCCGAGAGCCGGCACCGAACCCATGCGGGCCACAACACCAGACAACACCGCGGGCGGAATGAGTGCTCGGACAGATCCACCTGGAGTGTCAATCTCGCGCCAACGATCTCGCGCTGAAAGTACTGGATGCTCAACCGCCTCACGAACGGAGTTCATGTGTGCATAGGCGACGTTGGCCTGCTCAAGTATCGCCTCAGCCTCGGCCATATCGAGCTGTGAGATGCGGGCACCAACGAGTTCACGAACCTCTTCGCGATGCTCAACTCGTGCCGAGTTCTTACAAAAACGAGGATCAGATGCAATCGAAACATCCCCAAGAAGAGTCTCACAGAGCGATCTCCACTCGAACTCGTTTTGCACCGCCAAGACAATCGCTCCACCATCATTTGTCGAGAAAAGACCGTACGGAGCAATTGTGGCGTGGTCGACGCCAGTGCGCATTGGCTGATGGCCAGAGTACATCGTGTAATAGTGCGGTGAACCCATCCACTCGGCAAGCGACTCAAACAGCGAGACGTCGACAGACGAGACTGCACCAGTCGTCTCACGGCGATACAGTGCTGCGAGTATCCCCGAGAACGCGTACATGCCAGCAGCGATGTCGGCGACCGAGATACCCGCTTTGGCGAC
>DAIDIA010000043.1 GCA_027459565.1 Acidimicrobiaceae bacterium
ATGCGATCGGCAGAGACCCCAGCACTATCGCGCCAGATGTCCGCGGCATCGACATCGCTCTCGTGCACCGTCACCCATAAGCGATCTTTTTCGAAACCGAGCACTTCGGTGACGAACTCCCACGCGTAGGGAATCGCGAGCTCCTTGAAATAGTCCCCGAAGCTGAAGTTGCCGAGCATCTCGAAGATCGTCGCGTGCCGCGATGTCGTACCGACGAGGTCGATGTCGACCATCCGGAAACACGGCTGAACGGTCGTCGCACGCGGCGCCGGCGGGGACTGGAGACCGAGAAAATACGGCTTGAACTGGACCATTCCCGCGATCGTGAACATGACCGAGGGGTCATGGGGGATCAGCGGCGCTGCGGGCAGCGCAAGATGGCCACGTTCGACAAAGAAGCGCGTGAAGGCATGGCGCAATCCGTTCGCATCAAGCGTCATTCATCGGCCCTGTCTTCGGATTCGCCACGTTCTCGCTCCACACCGTTGAGTTCGCCCTTTACATTACGAGAGTCGTGTGTCGTGCGCGCACGGAGCCCATCGAGTCGCTCCGCGAGCTCTTGTTCAAAACCGCGTGGGACCGGCCGATAGTAGCGACGGCCCGCGAGGTTCGCCGGGAGGTAGGTCTCGTCAACCCAACCGCTCGGGTCGTCATGGGGATAGCGATAGCCCAATCCATGACCAAGCTGCTCGGCGCCCCGGTAGTGCGCGTCCCGTAGCGGCGCCGGCACCCCGCCGAGTGGTTTTCTCAGAAGGTCCTCGGTCGCCTCTTCGAAGGCGACGGCGACGGCATTCGATTTCGGTGCGAGGCTGAGGTAGGTGACCGCCTGGGTCAGGTTGAGCGATGCCTCGGGCAGTCCGACGCGGTCGAGTGCGTCTGCGGATGCGTTCGCGACGACGAGTGCCATCGGATCGGCGTTCCCGATATCCTCGCTCGCAAGGATCACGAGTCGCCGCGCCAGAAAACGTGGATCCTCTCCTGCGGCGATGAGTCTCGCGAGCCAGTAGACACCCTCGTCGGGATCCGAGCCCCGGATCGACTTGATCAGCGCGCTGACCATGTCGTAGTGCTCATCGCGTCCAAGGCGGAGAGCCCGCGTCGCGCGCGCGGCCTCGACCGCGGCGAGCCCGACCCTTCGCCCCTCGGGGGCATCCTCTCGATTGGGTGCGGTCTTGGTGAGCGCGATCGCGACCTCAAGCGTCAAGAGGACGCCGCGCGCATCGCCCTCAGCGAGGTCGCAGCAGTGGCGCAGCGCGTCCTCGTCGATACCGACCCCTTCCGCATCAAGCGCCCGTCGCGCAACAGCCTCGAGAGCCTCGATCGACAGCGTTTCGAAACGGAACAGGATCATCCGGCTCACCAACGCACCGGTGAGTGCGAAGAAGGGGTTCTCCGTGGTCGCGCCGATCAGGATGATGGTCCCATCCTCAACGCCCGGCAGGAGCGCATCCTGTTGGGACCTGGAGAACCGATGGATCTCGTCGAGGAAGAGGATCGTCTTCTTTCCGTGCATACCGAGGGTCAAGCGCGCGGTCTCAAGTACCTCGCGGACCTCCTTGACACCGGCGCTCACCGCCGAAAGCTGGACAAAACTGCTGTCGGTGTACCGCGCGATCAGCTTCGCGACAGTGGTCTTCCCGGTTCCCGGGGGTCCGAAGAAGATCGCCGAAGATACTGCCCTGTTCTCGATCAACTGTCGCAACGGCGCACCCGGGTCGAGGAGCGCGGGCTGTCCGACGACATCGTCGAGGGTGCGGGGCCTGAGACGGTGCGCGAGCGGTGCGCGCTGCACCAGCTCGTCGGCCGCAGCGAAGTCGAACAGACTCGGACTCTGCTCAGCGGGCATCTCCGGGTTCACCCGTTCCGTGGGTCTGCAACACCCTTTGCCGGTGCGGACGGACGGATCCCGAGCTCGCGCATGTGTCGAGCCGCGATGGGACGCGGTGCGCCGGTCATCAGGTCCGTGCCGGACTGGGTCTTCGGGAAGGCGATCACCTCGCGGATGTTCTCCTCGCCCGCGAGGATCGCGACCAGACGATCGAGCCCGACGGCGAAGCCGCCGTGTGGAGGTGCGCCGTACTTGAACGCTCCAAGCAAGAAGCCAAAACGCGCGTTGACCTCCTCCTCGGAGATTCCGAGCGCTGCGAAGACCAGAGACTGGATGTCCTCGCGATGGATGCGGATGCTGCCTGATCCGAGCTCCCAACCGTTGAGCACGAGATCGTACGAGAGGGCGCGGACCGAGAGGGGATCATCGGTGAGTCGTTCAATATCGTCGGGATGGGGCATCGTGAAGGGATGGTGCGCCGCGATGAGATTGCCCTCGTCATCGAATCCCTCGAACATCGGGAAATCGATCACCCAGCAAAATCTCCGAGCTCCCTCGTGAACGGGCATCCTTCCGAGTTCGACGCGCAGCTGGCCGAGCACGGAGCAGACGATCTCGTGCGAGTCCGCCACGATCAGGATGAGGTCTCCGTTGAGCGCACCCGTCGACTGGACGATGCCCAGCCGCTCCGCATCACTCAGGAACTTGGCAACCGGCGACTCGAGATCGATCGTTCCCTCGCTCAGTGCCACGGCTCGCATCCAGACCAGGCCCTTCGCTCCGAGCGACTTTGCGCGGTCGACCAGGGCGTCGAGCCGGGATCGACCAGATCCGCCCCCTCCCGCGACCCGGATCGCCTTGACACATGGGGCACGAAACGCGTTGAAGGCCGTCTCCGCGACGACGTTGCCGAGGTCGACAAGTTCCATACCAAACCGCAGGTCGGGCTTGTCCGTTCCGAAGCGGTCCCGAGCCTCGGCCCAGGTCATCTCCACGATCTCGTCGGGAGGCTGTCCGTCGACCGCCCAGGTCGCGGCCGCGACGGCGCTGGCGACAAAACGACGGATGTCGGTCTCGGAGACGAACGAGGCCTCGATGTCGAGCTGGGTGAATTCAAACTGGCGGTCCGCGCGCAGGTCCTCATCACGCAGACAGCGCGCGATCTGGAAGTAGCGGTCGAATCCGCCGACCATCGCGAGTTGCTTGGCAATCTGGGGGGACTGGGGAAGGACGTAGAAAGATCCGTGCTGGAGCCGCGATGGAACCGCGAACTCGCGCGCTCCCTCCGGCGTCGGCGTCCAGAGAAGCGGTGTCTCGATCTCCGTGAAACCCTGAGAGACCATTGACGAACGCAACGCGTTCGAGATCGTTGCCCTGAGCCGAAGGTTGCGCTGCATCTTCTCGCTGCGAAGGTCGATGTAGCGGTACCGGAGCCGCACGGCCTCGTCGGTCTCGCTGTGGCCGTCGAGCACGAATGGCGGTGGTTCAGACGCGTTGAGGATCTCGACCTGACAGTCGCCGATCTCGATCTCGCCGGTTTCAAGCGCGAGATTGCGCGTTCCCTCGGGGCGCGAGCGCACGGTGCCGGTGATCCTCACCACGTATTCGGCGCGCAGCGCGTGCGTCCCGTCAATGACGCACTGCACCAACCCGGTGTGATCACGGATGTCGACGAACGCGAGATGCTCCCCGTGCTCCCGACGGTGCGCGACCCAGCCGCAGACCGACACGGTCTGTCCGATCTCGTCGATTCCCAGCGTTCCGCAGTAGTGCGACCTCATCCCGACTGGCGTCGGCGTCGGTGCAATGCCCCCGGACTGCTTGGTCATGACAACAACTCCTTGACGCGTCCGATCAGATCCAGGCGCGGGGTCTGCTCCTGGTGATGCGCTTGGGTCCCGCGGAGCAACTTGATGGTGACGACATCGCGTTCGACCTCGTCTCTACCGACGATCAGGGCTACGGTTGCCCCCGAGCGATCCGCCTGGCGAAGCTGCGCCTTCATCGATCGATCGTCAAAGGCGCGATCGGTCGAAAGACCGGCCCCGCGAAGCAGGTGCGTCAGATCCCTCGCCTGGGCTCCGCCCGTGAGGTCGACGACGAAGACATCGACGTGGGAGTCCAGATCACCAAAGAGTCCCTCCGCCTCGCCAGCAAGCAGCACCCGTTCGATACCGCTCCCGAATCCGACTCCGGGAGTCGGCGGACCTCCGAGCAGTTCGGTGAGACCGTCGTAGCGACCACCGCCCCCTACGGCGTTCTGAGCCGCGTCGAGCACCCCCGAGGCGACCTCGAAGGTTGTCCGGGTGTAGTAGTCGAAGCCCCTGACGAGGAAGTCGTCTTGCTCGTAGCGGATCCCAAGGGCATCGAGACCTTCGAGGACTCGCGCAAAGTGCCGCGCGCAGTCGTCACAGAGCGATTCGCGAAGACGCGGAGCGCGTGACCGCAGTTCGATGCAGGGAGGGCGCTTGCAATCGAGCACGCGCATCGGGTTGCGGTGCCACGTCTCCCTGTGCTCTTTACACAGTCCATCGACGTTGACCTCGAGAAAGGCTCGCAGATCCGACTCGTATCCGGGTCTGCACGCGAGATCGCCCATGGAGTTGATCCGCAGATCGAGCGATCGCAGACCGAGGTCGCGGAGATATCCGTCGAGGAGCGCGATCACCTCAACGTCAAGGTCCGGGTCATCGCTCCCCAGAGCCTCGACCCCCACCTGGTGGTGCTGGCGGTAGCGACCGGCCTGGGGTCTCTCGTACCGGAATGCCGGAGTCGCGTACCAGGCCTTCCAGGGAATCTGGGGACGGTGCTGCACGAAGGCGCGCACGACCGACGCGGTGCCTTCGGGCCGGAGCGCAAGGCGTCGACCGCCCTTGTCGTCGAACTCGTACATCTCCTTGGTGACCACCTCGGAGTCCTCTCCGATCGACCGGTTGAACACGCCGAGATCCTCGAACATCGGTGAGATGACGAGCCCATATCCCGCACGTCGGACACGCTTCGAGAACCGTTCAAGGACGAACGCAAAGCGCGCGCTCTCCGGGTCGAGCACGTCTCGGGTGCCCGCTGGCGCCTGGAATGGGTTCACTTCGTCGATGCAGCGTTTGTTCGAGCGCCACCGGGCAGGAGTCGGTAGGCGTCATAGACGCCATCGAGCTGCCGGAGACCATTGAGCACAGAGTCAAGATGCCCGACATCAGAGAGTTCACACTCAAAACGCATACGTGTCACCCTATCTTCTGCGGTCTGGGTCGAGGAGGAGATGATCCGCACCTGGAACTCGCCGAGTACGCGTGCGACGTCCACGAACACCTGCGACCGACCGATCGCCTTGACCTCGATGCCGGCGACGAACACGCCCTTTCGGGCATCGATCCACTCAACCTCGATGAGCCGCTCGCGGCTCTTTCCCGCGAGCGAGAGCGCATTGATGCATCCATCGCGATGCACCGACACCCCGCGGCCGCGCGTGACGAACCCGATGATCGCGTCACCCGGGACCGGGGTGCAGCAACGGGCGAGCGTCACCATGACATCGTCAAGGCCCTCGACGTAGACCCCGGATCCTGCGATGACCCGGGTACTCCGCCTCGGCTGGAAGACCGTGGACGGAAGCTGTACCTCTCCCCCGCGAAGGTCACGCTCGAGATGTTGCACCACGTTCTGGGCGCTGGTGTGACCCTCTCCGATCGATGCATAGAGAGAGTCGAGATCGTCAAAGCCAAGTTCAGCGGCGACCTCGAGCAGCTCCTCAGAGTTCACCAGCCGCTGGGCAGGCATTCCCTCGCGGCGCAGCATCTTGAGGAGCTCTTCGTTGCCGCTCGCGATCGCATCCTCGCGACGCTCTCTGGTGAACCACTGCCGAATCTTGTTCTTCGCGCGGGAGGAGACAGCGATGTTCAACCAGTCCCGGCTCGGAGCCGCGGTCTGGGCCTTGGAGGTGAAGATCTCCACGGTGTCTCCCGACGAGAGCACACTGTCGAGCGGGACGAGCCGCCCATTGATCCGCGCACCGACGCAGTGGTGACCGACCTCGGTATGGATCGCATAGGCGAAGTCGACCGGTGTCGCGCCCGTCGGCAGGGTGATGATTGCGCCCTTCGGTGTGAAGACGTAGACCTCGTCCTGTTCGAGATCGAGCTTGAGATTCTCGCGGAACTCGACCGGATCGTCGGACTCGCGGTCGAGATCCACGATGCGGCGCAGCCACGCCATGTCCTCGACGAGATCGGCGCCGTTCTCTTTCGACGCACTCTCTTTGTATCCCCAGTGCGCGGCGATGCCATGCTCGGCGCGCCGGTGCATCTCATGGGTGCGGATCTGGATCTCGAGCGGTTTCCCGCGGGGGCCCACGACCGTCGTGTGCAGGGACTGGTACATATTGAACTTCGGTGAGTTGATGTAGTCCTTGAAGCGGCCCTGAACCGGCGGCCAGAGCGCGTGCACCGACCCCATCGCGGTCCAGCAGTCCTTCTCCTCATCGACGACGATGCGGATGCCGACGAGGTCATAGATCTCATCGAACTCCTTGCCGCGCACCACCATCTTCTCGTAGATGCTCCAGAGGTGTTTCGGCCGACCGGTGATCTGCGCCTCGATGCCAAGCGCGGCGAAACGTCCGCGCAGGACATCGACGACCTGTTCGAGTTCGACATCGCGTCGCGGCGCCCTAGTCTCGACCATTTTCACGATCTCCGCGAAACGGCGCGGATACATCGCCGCGAACGACAGGTCCTCAAGTTCGCGTTTGACCGACTCGATGCCAAGACGGTGAGCGAGCGGTGCGTAGATGTCGAGCGTCTGCTGGGCTGTTCGCTCCTGCTTCCACTCGGCCATCACCGAGAGGGTGCGCATGTTGTGGAGCCGGTCGGCAAGCTTGATGACAAGGACGCGCCAGTCCTTTGCCATGGCAACGAGCATCTTGCGCACCGTCGCTGCCTGCTGCGCCTCTTTCGAGGAGAAGATCAGACGGTCGATCTTGGTGACTCCGTCGACGATCGCGGCGACCGTCGGTCCGAAATCACGGGCGATCTCCTCAAGGGAGATATCCGTGTCCTCGACAACATCGTGCAAGAGCGCCGAGGCGACGCTCACCTCATCGAGACCGAGCTCCGCGACGATCTCGGCTACGGCGATCGAATGGGCGACATAGGGATCACCCGTGAGCCGGGTTTGGCCCCGGTGGGCCCGCTCCGCAAGTGCCACCGCACGGGTGACAATCTCGTGGTCGCTCTCGGGGTGATAGGCCGCGACCGCCTTGAGCAGCCCGGAGATGTCCACCCCGCCAGGCGCGCCAGAGCCGCTCGCTTCCTCGGCTGCCGGAGGTGCGACCAGCGGGTCAATGGCCATGGACAAGGATACCGTCACCGTGCGCGTTTCGATGAGCCACGTTGCAACCCGCTCGCCCTGGCGGGCATTCGCTCCCCCCTCACTAGGCTTGGAGCGAACGATCCGCCCCCTCCCAGCAAACGAGCCGCCCTCTGATGACCGATGCCGATGCGAGTGTGCCCTCTCGCGAGCGTCCCGCGCGCGTCTCGCCTCGCCCGGCGCTCATCGTCATCGCGATCGTCGCGGTTATCGCGGCAGGAGGCGGACTCCTCACCCTCTTTTCGAGTGGCGGCACAGGGACCCGTGGCAACGGCGTGGTGCCGTCGCATCTCATCGTCGAGGGGGTCCATTTCGGCCCGGCGCGCGCGGCGTTGGAAACCACCGAACACGGACCGTTGATCCCCGAGGACATCATCGCCTCGCTTGCGCTCCCCGTCGGCGCGCGTCTCACGGGAATGGTCAACCTCGACGACGGAAGCGGACCATTCGACCGAGAGATCGACCTCGTCACATCGACACCGAGGTCCCAGCTCATCACCGCCTTCGGTACGCTCCTCGACGCATACGGCTGGAGACAGTCAGGAGCCGGGACTGCCGTGGGGACACGGAGAACGTCTGGCACCGAGCTGCTCGCCCAGCGTCCATCGCGCGATGGCTACAACTGGGAGGTCGGCGTGACGATCACCGCGGGAGCGTCGAGCGAGGGCACGGTGGTTCGGTCGACCCTGCCGATCGGGCGGACACGCATCGCCATGCGGCTCTTGCAGGTGCCCGAGGGAAACTAGCCGCTCGGCGCGCAGCGCTATCCCGTCGCTGCCCGCCGATCGTCGAGATGCGGCTGTCGATACCCAGTCAAGACATATGACCAGACGAACAGCAGCGTCGGGTAGATGAGATAGCCAAAGCGGGTCGCGGGCGCGAGGACCGTGGCGACACAGAGCGCGAACGCGGCGAATCTCGCGACACCCACCGCGTCTCGCGGACGATGCAGGACGAGCGCGACGAGGACGATCGCCAGACCGAGCACCGCGAGCAGGAGCGTGATGAGCCGACGAAGGTGAGGGAACGCCGAGACGAGGAACTGTCCGAGCAGCGGACTCGCCGCGGGAGACCTCACCTGCGTCAAACCGAGGGGGAATCGGATGACGTTCTCAAAGAATGCCTGGGTGTTGCCGTAGAGGCCAAACAGCACGACGGGGATCACAAACGAGAGACCGAGGGGGTATGAGCGCGCCAGCGTGGAGTCCTCCTCGTGGTCAGACACGAGAAGGGCGAGGAGCGCGATCGGCCACGCGGTGAACTTCAGCGAGCACGCGAGCGCCGCGAGAATCCCCGACGCGAGTCCCTGGCGCCGCTGTAAAAGAACCAGCGAGAGCAGCACCAGCGCGATGACGGGCAGGTCGTCTCCTCCGGTCACCATCGGCAAAGCACCCACCGGAAGCGCCACGAAGAACTGCGTCGCGCGGATCTTTCTCTCCGGCGGTGCCCGTGTAAGGGAGAGGGCAACGAAGAACGTGACCAGGGCGACAAGCGCGAGGAGGACCCTCGCATCACCGATCTCGGGGGCAACCGAGGTCGCGTTCAGGAGGCCGAAGACCGCCATGCCGGGCATATAGGGAAAGTACGAGTACTGATCGACCACATGGGAGTCATTGGTCGGCGAAACTCCGACGGTTGTCGGATGCAACAGATAGGGACTCTGGCCGAGCGCG
>DAIDIA010000044.1 GCA_027459565.1 Acidimicrobiaceae bacterium
GTCGGTAAAGGGTACTTATTTCAGGGGACACTCGTCATGCTGAGCCGCAGCGAAGCATCTCTCCCAACGCTGCACCAGGAGATGCTTCGCTCCGCTCAGCAAGACAGGCCACGCGTTTCCGCAATCCTCCGTACATTACCCATTCCTCACACCTAGACCGACGCCGGTTCTTCGCAAGCGGAATCGCAGGCAGCTTCACTGTCGCCAGCCGGGAATGGAATCCCGAATGATACAATTCGCTGTATGATCGACGATGCGTACATATTCTTGGTCAAGGCCAACGAGAGCCTGGCCGGGGCGGAAAGCGAGTTCGCGAATGGGCGGTACAACAACTGCGCCAACCGCTGCTACTACGCCTGCTTTCAAGCCGCGATCTCAGCCCTTTCTGCGGAAGACATGGAACCGGGCCGTTCACAAGCCCAATGGGGCCACGAGTTCGTTCAGGGCCGGTTCGTCGGCCAGCTGATCAATCGCCGCAAGCTATTCCCGAGTGAGCTGCGGGATGTCCTGGCCCGCTCTTTGAGCCTTCGCCAGGAAGCAGACTATAGCAGGATACCGGTGACAGAAGCATCGGCATCTCGAATGCTTCGCCGCGCACGCCAGTTTGTCGCCGAAGTCGAGGCGAGAAGAGGCGATCATTGATGAGTTCAGATACGTATCAGGGATCCGAAAATCCTCGGATCCGAGAGGCAATCGCGGACCTTGAGAAACTAGTCCGACAGAGCTACCCCGACGCCACCTTCGAAATCTCCGAAGGCGACGATCCATCAGGCACGTATGTCTGGGCAACGGTTGACACTACTGACAACGACAAGGTTATGGACCTTGTCGTTGACCGCCTACTTGAGCTACAGGTAGATCAGAAACTACCTATCTATTTCGTTCCCGTTCGGCCATTCGAGCGAATTGCCGAGGAGCTGAAGCAACCCAACCGGTCTGTCTCAGTGAGTTCAAGCCGCGCTGGGGTCTTCAAGACTGGTAATCCCCCGGTGAAACGTCCAGAGAGTCACAATTTCTCAGATCTCACAATAAGAGATGAGAATAACCGGCCATTGGCTCTTGTCGAAATAGAGGGGGACGTCGCCTCAAGGCCGGATTACGCGGCGATCCTACGAAGCAACGTTCTTTCGCACACGTCTGCCCTCGACATCCCTTTTTTCCTCGTGCTGACACCTTCAGTCGGGTACCTTTGGAAATCCAACCCGCCGCTCGACGCTGCCAACTCCCTCGTGCGGCTGCCCGACGCCGAGTTCTCCACTGCAGAGATCCTTCAGCATTACGTGCCCGGTCCAGTATCTGAGACGGGATGGCTGGGCTCGGCCCTAGAATTGGTTTTCTACCAGTGGCTGTTTGACCTAGCGAATGGATCGAACGGAGTTGCTCCCACGAAGCCGAGGGAGCTCACAGACACAGGCTTCCTCCAATCCATGCGCGGTGCGCACGTGATTTTAGAGGACGAGTTTGATCGCGTACGTTGAGTCGAACTTTGTTCTCGAGATCGCCATGGGTCAGGAGTTCTCCCAGGCTGCCGACGAAATCGTCAATCTCGCGGAGGACGGAGAGCTAAAACTGGTCTTTCCCTCGTTTGCTGCGTGCGAGCCGTTCACCACCCTCGAACATCGGGAACGAGAGAGAAATCGCTTGTACAACAGTCTCACTGAGCATCTGAGACAACTCGCTCGCTCGGTCTCAAATCGCGCAGACGTGGAGTCTCTCCGACCATTGCTATTAGGTCTTCCTCAGATTGGGCAAAGAGAGGACGTTCGGCTGGCACTTACCGTAGAAAGATTGCTTACGGTAGGCTACTCGATTCCCTTCGATCTCGACAGTTTTTCCCTATCCCGGGAGCTACGTCGCCGCGCTCGGCTCTCCGGGCCAGATGCCATCATTCTCGCAGCTATCCTGACGGACCTCAATCGTCAGGACCCCACGGAGCGAAAGTGGTTCTTCAGTCGCAACTGGAGGGATTTCGCCGCTCCGTGGATCGTCGAGCGATTGCGCAGCCGCAATTGTCGCTACGTCGAAAACTTCATTAACGGACTGGCCGAGATCCGCACCGCCTTGGCGGGGCCGTAGCCGAAAAGAGATCGGTTCTAGCCACGTTGTTCGCAAATCGCCGCGAGACGGCGCCGCAGCTCCTCATCTCCAGACCGGAACACCGACATCTCACTCAGGTGGAATTCGATCAGTTCGGCAAGGCCGTGGGCGTCGCTCGGGGGCCGGAGATCACCCAATCGATGTGGTCGGCGAGCCAAGCGGTCAGCTCGGTGCGGCCAATCCGGCCGTCGAGGTACCGGGCAACCAGCCGAACCAGCTCGGCGCTGGGATCCTCGGGTCTCGTCGTGCTTTCCATGGCTAGCTACTCTAGCGATCGCTAGTCGCCCGAGCAAGAGCCGGCGGCCCTGGCCCGCAGGTCGTCTCTATGGCGCGTGTGGCCGCCTGGCAACCCCACTGTTATAATCAGGGAAGGCACGGGAGGTTAAGATGGCCATTGACCGCATCAGCGTCGATCCGCAGGTCTGCAGCGGAAAGCCACACATTCGTGGGACGCGTATCATGGTGAAAAATATCCTGGGCATGCTGGCTGGTGGCTATACGATCGACCGGATCGTCGAAGCCTACCCGGAGCTCACCCGGGAAGACGTAGAGGCGGCTCTCGACTACGCCCGCGAAGTCGTCGACGGCGAGAAGGTCATCCTGCGGGGTGCCTGAGCCACTCAGTGTTTTACTCGACCAGAACGTTCCACGCGTGGTCGGAACGTGGCTGCTCCAGGTACGCCCAACCTGGACGGTTTTCCACGCGACCGAGGTTGGTCTCGCCGAGAGCACCGACCGAGCAATATTTGCGTGGGCGCAAGAGCGTCACGCAATAATCGTGACCTTCGACGAAGACTTCGCGGACCAGCGGTCATTTCCGGTTGGGCAGCACCACGGAGTAATCCGTCTCCACGTCTGGCCAACGACAATTGAGGAAACGACGAATGCTCTCGCTCGCCTTCTAACTGCAGTAAGCGATACAGAACTGGTCGGAGCACTTGTCGTCATCGACCGCGTCCGAATTCGTCTGCGCCCAGCTCCGCGCCCGCTGCCTTCGGACTCATAACGACGAGGCTCGTCGGGGTGGGCGTTCATGCCGTCAGACACTCGTCCTCACACGAAAAACCTCTCCATCCCTCGCCGCAACTCTGTCTC
>DAIDIA010000045.1 GCA_027459565.1 Acidimicrobiaceae bacterium
TCGCGATCGCGGCTAGACCGCGCAACCGCGCCGTATCGATTCACCGATTGCCGACCGCTAGCTCAGGAGTTGGTCCGGGCCCTCGGGTGCGTCGATCGCGTGCTCCGTCAGCACCTCGAGAGGCACGATGTCGAGCACCCGCTCATTCGTCGCGCGGAGCACGACGAATGCCGCCTTTCCATCGATGTGCGCGCGCAAGAAGTTCGCGGCCGTCACGCACCACTGGTCCCCCGGCACGAGACCGGGGAATCCATACTGGGGCATCGGCGTTCCCAGATCATTGCCGATCGAGCGCTGATGGTCGAGGAACTCCTGGGTGACGACCGCGCAGATGGTATGGCTTCCAAGATCCTCGGGCCCCGTAGCGCAACAGCCGTCGCGGAAGAACCCGGTCAGCGGGTCGTGCGAGCACGGTTCCAGCTCACCTCCGAGGACATTGCGGTCATTCACGATCGCTGCCACCGGATGTGCCCAGACAGATGGTCAACCCGCGAGGCAGGCGGAGATGGTCCGGCGGGTCCAGACATCGACCATCGCGCGCTTGTACGACTCAGAGCCGCGCTGGTCGTCTGACGGATTCGCTCCCTCGGCGGCGCTTTGCCCCGCGGCTGCGATGAGTTCATCGGATGGACGGTGCCCGACAAGCAGCGCAGCCGCCTCGGTTGCGAGGATCGCCGTCGAGTCAACGCCTCCGAGTGCGATCCGCGCGTCCCGGACTGTTCCCTCCGAATCAAGCGTCATCGCGATCGCCACCCCAACGGTGGGATAGTCATCCTCCGAGCCCGGGGTGAAACGCGTGTAGTGCGTGCGCTGGCCCGCGACCCGCGGCACCGTAACCTCGGTGACCAGTTCGTCCTCACCGGCTGCAGATTCCATGAAACCGAGGAAGAACTCCGAAAGCGGTACGTCGCGCTCTCCGGATGGTCCGACGATGTGTGCCGTTGCACCAAGGGAGAGCAGCACGGGCGGAAGGTCCTGGCGTGGATCACCATGGATGATCGCTCCACCGATCGTCGCAACCGAACGGACGCGTGGGTTGCCCACACGACTCGATGCGAACGAAAGCATCGGCAGGGCAGCGTTGACCAACGGGGAGTGCATCAACTCCAGGAGCGTCGATGTTGCGCCGATGCGCACGGTCGCGGACGTGCGCTCGTCGATACCCGAGAGCGTCGGCACCTTGTTGAGCAGGACCAGTCGGTCCGGTTCAATCAACCGGTTCTTCAACATCAACGCAATGGAGGTGCCACCTCCAACCGCGAGGGTGTTCTCGTTTCCAAGCTCTTCGAGCGCGCCCTCAACGGACGTCGGCGAGGAGATGAGCATCTCATTTACTGGCAAGGTAGGTCCTCACTGACTCGGTGATGGTGACGTATCCGGTGCAGCGGCAGAGATTGCCTGCCATGAATTCGCGGATCTCGCTCTCGCTTGCCTTCGGGTTCTCGATTCCGAGGGCGTACGCCGACACAACCTGGCCCGGGGTACAGATTCCGCACTGCATGCCCTCCTTCTCGACGAACGCGTCGAGAAGCGCCGGATCCTTGGTGGTCAGACCCTCGACCGTCCAGACGTCCTGGCCCTGTGCGAGCGCTGCAAGGTAGATGCAAGAGGCGACGGGGACCTCGTTGACGATCACTGTGCACGCCCCACAGACGCCGACCCCGCAGCCCTCCTTCGTCCCCGTGAAACCGTTGAGTCTAAGCACGTCGACCAACAGGCTGTCGGAGGGAGTCTCCGCCGAAAACGGCTCCCCGTTGAGTGTCATCTTCACGTTCATTGTTGCCCCTTCAGCGCTTGGTAGATCTTCTCGGCCGTGATCGGGAGATCACGGATCCTGCACTTGGTGGAGTCGAACACCGCGTTGGCGATCGCCGCCGCGACAGGTGGAGTCGTCGATTCACCGATGTTCTTCACATTCGCCGTTCCGAGCCCGATCGCGCCGGGAACCTTGACGGTCTTGTAGCGCGGAACGTCCCTGGCCGAGGGGAGTTTGTACTCTCCCATATTTGCCGCCCAAACCTGGCCGTCGGCCTCGTCGAGGTTCTCGAGCGTCGCAAAGCCCACGCCCATCGTCGCCCCGCCGTCGATCTGCATCTGGAAGGCAAGCGGGTTGATGATCGCCGCGACATCGACCGCGTTCAGCAGCTCCAGGATCTTGAGCTGTCCCGTCGACGGATCGACCGCGACCTGGGCAATCTGCACGGTGTAAGAGCCGACATCGACTCCGCTGTCCTCGTTGACCTCGACGACGATCGCCTCATCGCGCGAGCGGTTCATCCACGCCTTGGCCGCGACATCGACTACCGCGGCAAAGCCCGCCGTGACGCGCGAGGCGCCTGCGCCCGCATCGCGTGGCAGGTCGTTCGTCGAGACGCCGACGATCTCGATGTTCTGTGGTGCGAAGCCGAGCTGGTCGGCGAGCATCTGGCGCAAGACCGTATGGCTCCCCGTTCCCGTCTCAACCAAGGGAGTCTCCACGCGGAGACACCCATCATCGACGGGGGTGAGGCGAAGGCTGGTGCTCGCCATCGAGGTCGTCGGTCGGCTGTAGACCGAGATTCCACGACCATAGAGCCAGCCCTCTGGAGGTTCGATCGGAACGACCGCGTTGAGCGCTGCCTCGAGCGTCTCGAGACCACGGTGTTCGATCCAGTGCACGTGCGACGCATCAGCCTCGCCGGTGACCAAGAGGTTGCGCCGCCGCAGCTCCGCTGGTTCGATGCCGACCACAAGCGCCAGCTCGTCCATCGCCGATTCGAGCGCGAAGGTCCCCTGAGGGGCACCTGGTGCGCGCATGTTGCCACGCGGCACCGTGTTCGTGTAGACCCGGTTCGCCTCCGAGTAGAAGAGGGGCACGCGATACGAGGGGATCTCGACCGCACCGTGGGGCGCGGGCACGCTCGGCGTGAAGGCGCCGTAGGCACCGGCATTGAGGTTTGCGACCATCGAGGCAGCGACGATGCGACCCTGTTCGTCCGCGCCGATCCGGACATCGATCTCGGCCGGATGGCGCGGATTCGCCGCGGTGAGGTCCTCGCTGTAGCGAAGCGTCATCTTGATCGGGCGTCCCGTCTTCCTCGAGAGCTCCGTGCAGAGCGGCGCGTCCTGGGGCGAGCCCTTTCCGCCGAAATCGCCGCCGAGCGTGATCGGCTCCAGCTCGATCTTCTTGGGATCGATGTCAAGGCACTTGCCCACCATCTCGCGGACCCGGTACGGAGCCTTGGTGGTCAGCCAGATCCGGACCTCCTCGTCAGAGATGTATTCGGCGATGCAGGCCTGAGGTTCGAGATATCCCTGGTGCACGCCCTGGGTCGTGTAATGGTGGTCGACGACGAATGCCGCGCTCGCGAGCGCGGCGTCGACCGCCTCCTTGGAGCCGTGCGTACCCCGGTGGATGAGGTTGATCGGATCTCCCTCTTTGGCAGCGGCACCCTGATAGGCCCATGGCTGCTCGTGCACCGCTGGTGCTCCCGGAGCGAGCGCCTCGCTCGGAGTGAAGACCGCGTCGAGCGGCTCATATTCGACCTCGATCATTGCCGCCGCATATTCGGCCTCGTGACGCGTCGCTGCGACGACTGCGGCGACGCGTTCGCCGACGAACCGCACCTTGTCGCGGGCAAGCAGTGGCGTGTCGACGAGTGCGCGTCCATAGGGGGTCGCAGTGACGTCAGCCGCCGTGAATACCGCGATCACACCGGGGCAGCCACGCGCCGCACTGGTGTCGATCGAGACGATCCGGGCATGGGCCATCTCGCTTCGCGCAACGGCGGCGTATGCCATGTTCGCCAACGTGAAGTCCGCGACGTAACGGGAGCGGCCCGAGGCCTTCAATGCCGCGTCGACACGACTCATTTGGTAACCGCCCTTTCCCCGATGCAACTTTTGCGCCTGCAAGCATGACACGCAAAGCAGACCCCCACAGACTACGAGTGATCAATTTTCAGCGTCAATCCGAGATGATTGAGCGCTCCCTGCTCTTGAGTTCCTGTGTCTCTTCGAGAAAGTGCCAAGTGAAGAGCGTCGCGAAAAGTCCGATCACCCCGACCACCGGCGCGGCGATACCAAGCGAGAACGCTCCGATCAGCGCTCCGTCGATCATCGGACCACTCGCGGCTCCAGCGTCAGAGACGAGACGCCAGAGCGCCAGAAATGCGGGTCGACCCTCTTCGGGGGCGCGGTCTGCGCCGAGTGTCATGACGATCCCCGCGCCAAGGCCGTTGCCGAATCCAAGCACCATTCCGACCGCCAACATCGTCGAAAAACTGTGGGTGAACGGAAGGAGCAGATGGCCGATCGCGAGGAGCGCAATGCACGGAAGTGCGACGGCCCGCCTGCCGAATCGATCCGATATCGATCCCGCGGGATAGAAGAGGCTCACGTCGAGCACCGACGAGATGCCATAGAGGAGAGCAACCTGCTTGACGTCAAGGCCGATGTGGGCCCCCCAGAGCGGCAGCATCACCTGTCGGCTCGATCGCAGCACCCCGAGCACGTAACTCGACACGCCGGCGGTCGCAAACTCGTGTCGGTGCGTCCTGATGATCCTCACCGGCTGGAATCCGACCGTTGATCGGTGCGTCGCCCCGGCGTCCTTTCGGTCGCGCGCGGACTCCAGCATCACCCAGCCGATCGCTGCGAACGCGAAGTAGATCACGAACGAGACACGCACGGACCCCTTGGTCGCCAACGCCGCGACGAGGAACGGACCGATCACCTGTCCCCCGCGGCTCACGCCACCGAAGATCGAGATCGCGCGTCCGCGCGTTGTCGCGGTGGTGATCCTGCTGATGTTGGTGAGTCGCACGAGACTCCAGATCGACCATCCGGTCGCCTGGATGAAGATTCCAAGCCCAAGGAAGACGACCTGACGGGCGAAGAAGCACACCAGGAGGCCACTCAACAACATCGCCGTCGCGAGCATCGCCGAACGTCGCTCGCCGACACGCGCCACCACCCAGCCGGCGGGGACATCCATCAGCATCGTGCCAAGGCCATTCAGGGCGACGATCAACGCCGCCAGCGAGGTCGAGGCGCCGAGGTGTTTCGCCGCGATCGCGAGCACCGGGATGATCGCGCCCTGTCCCGTCGCAAAGAGCAGATTCGGAAGATACGCCCGGATCCAGAGCATGCGAAGCATCCGCCGCTCGTCCACCGCGTTCACGTCCACTCCGTTCACTCCTCGTCGTCGGCCATAGCGAATCTCTCGATGGGTCACGAACCGCCCGAAGGCCCCATTGGTGCGCGGCCCACAGCGGGGCGCGACTCAGAGCGGATGCTTGGAACTTGACGTCCGAGAGGGCGTAGGATAAGACCTTAGACAAGCTAACAAGCTGGGTCCATTTTGATGGAAGCAGCCCGCGAGACGGGATCGGTCAGCGAGAACTACCTCTCTTGGTCGAGACTCGCCACTCATGAGCAAAAGGGGCAGGTCATGATCACCACAGAACAGAACGAGCGGCTGACGAGGGTCGGCAAGGGAACACCGGGTGGCGAGATGATGCGCCGCTACTGGCACCCGATCGCCCCGACCGCGAAGCTCGACGAGAACCCGGTCCAGTCGGTGCGCATCCTC
>DAIDIA010000046.1 GCA_027459565.1 Acidimicrobiaceae bacterium
GGATCCTGGAAGATGATCTGGAGGTGTTTGCGGACCTCCTGGAGGTCCTTGTTGCGCAGTTTCGTGAGATCTTGTCCCTCGAAGATGACCTGGCCCGACTTCGGACGCTCGGCCTGCATGACGGCACGGGCCATGGTGGACTTGCCACAGCCCGTCTCCCCGACCACACCGAGCGTCTCGCCCGGTTCAATCTCGAACGAGAGCCCCGAGACCGCCTGGACCTTCGCACCCTTTACCCCGGAGCGCTCGCGTACCGCGAACTCCACGACGAGATCGCGCACCTCGAGGAGGTGTTCGTAGGTGACAGGTGTCGGCTGCTTCGCATCGACGGAGAGGCTCATAGCGGAAACCAGCAGGCGAATCGATCGCCATCGGGGGTCGTCTCGAGAATCGGTGGCTCCTCACATTTGGCCTGCGCGAAATGACATCGTGGACTGAAAGGGCATCCCGGAGGAAGCGCCGAGAGGTCCGGTGGCCTGCCCCGGATCACGGAAAGCGGCTCGAGAGAGGGGTGCTCGAGGCTCGGGATCGAGTCGAGCAGCGCCCGCGTATAGGGCATGCGGACGTGCTTGAAGAGCCGCTCCGTCGTCGCCTGCTCGACGACGCGACCCGCGTACATCACCGCGACCTCGTCGGTATACATCGCGGCGAGGCCCATGTCGTGGCTGATGAGCACGACAGCCATATTGAGCTCTCGCTGGAGGTCACGGAGCAGTTCCATGATCTGGGCCTGGGTGGTGACGTCGAGCGCCGTGGTCGGTTCGTCGGCGATCAGCACCTTCGGTCCACACGAGAGGGCCATCGCGATCATCACGCGCTGGCGCATTCCCCCCGACAGCTGGTGGGGGTACTCGTGGAAGCGCTGCTCGGCGGAGGGGATACGGACCATCTGCAAGAGTTCGACGACCCGTCGGCGCGCGTCGGCGCGCGTGATCTCCTGATGGCTGTGCAGCGCCTCGGCGATCTGGGTTCCGATGCGCATCGTCGGGTTCAGCGATCGCATCGGGTCCTGGAAGACCAAGACGACGTCCTTCCCCCGGTGTTGGCGCATCTCACGGTCGCTCAGTCCGAGCAGTTCCTTTCCCTCGAAACGGACCGAACCGAGGACCTCGGCGGTCTTTCTCGGTAAAAGGCCCATGATCGCCCGAGCCGTGACGGATTTTCCGGAGCCGGATTCGCCGATGATGCCGATCGTCTTGCCCGCGTTGACCGAGAAGGTCACCCCCTGAACGGCCGGAACAACCGTTCGCTGGAGGTGGAAGTTGACGCGCAGGTCACGAACCTCGAGCAGCGCGGGAGTCGTTGAGCCCGATGCTGCCTCGCGAAGGAGAGCATCGGTCCCGATCGACTCGGAGACCGCGGGCTGATCGGTCGACTCAGAGAGGGTCTGGTCTGTCATCAATGGGACTCTATCCGTGTTCGCAGCGCATTCCCGAGCGAGTTCAGGCTGGCGACCGCGGTGAACAAGAACACCGAGGGGACGAGGACGATTTGCGGAGCGTCAGACAGGTACTGCTGGCCTGACGCGATGGTGCTTCCCCAGCTCGGTTGAGGGGCAGGGATGCCAAGGCCGAGGAAGCTCAGTGCTGCCTCGATGAACATCGCGATTGCGACCGTGAGGAGTCCATAGGTCATCAACGAGGGAATCACGTTCGGAACGACATGACGGATCAGCACGTCGCGTTCACGCGCGCCGAGCAGGCGGGTCGCGATGACGAACCCCCGCTCGCGCAACTGCAGAGTCGTCGCTCGCGCAAGTCGCGCGAATGCGGGAACGGTGAAGAATGAGATCGCAAAGATGACATTGATCTCGTTCGCGCCGAGGAAGGTTGCGACGACGAAGGCGAGGATGATCGAGGGAAAGGCGAGGAACATGTCGAGAATGCGCATGATCACGATGTCGAGAAATCCACCCCGGTATCCACCGAGCACCCCGAGCGACCCGCCGACAACAAATCCGATCAGCATCGAGCCGAGCCCGACCTCGATCGAAATCTGACCACCGTAGAGCGCGCGCGACAGGAGGTCGTTTCCGATTGCATCGGTGCCGAGCAGGTGCCCTGGCGAGAAGATCGGAAGCCGTGCGTCGAGCAACGATCCTGCGTTCGCTCCGGGGAGGCCGAAGACGAACGGACCGAAGAAGCACGCGAGAAACAACAGGATGAGGATCCCCGCAGGAATCCAGATGTCGAGTGACCGACGCCACGGCGCGGTCTGTTGAAACCTGCTGGTCTGGCCGACGAGCACCGGCGAGGTCACATTAGACGCTGCCATAACGCACCCTCGGATCGAGAACAAGGTAGAGAAGGTCAGTGATGAGGTTCACGGTCACGGTGACGACCGCGAGGATGACGACGACACCCTGGGTAACGGTGACGTCGCGGTTGTAGACCGACGAGACCAGCAGGGAACCGATACCCGGAAGCGCAAAGATCGATTCGACGATGACCGTTGCACCGATCAGAGTTCCGAAGTTGACACCGACGATGGTGATCAGACTGAACAGTGAGTTGCGAAGCACGTGGCGAATGAGGATGCGCGGCTCGCTGACCCCTTTCGCGCGCGCGGTGATGACGTACTCCTCTTGCGCGAGCTGCTGCATCATGTCCGCGCGCAGCATCCTCGAATATGCCGCGAAGAGCGCGAAGCTGATCGTGAGCGCGGGGAGGAAGAGGGATCTCAGGTTGGGACCGAGTCCCGAACTGAGCGCGCTGTACCCGGTCGCGGGGAAGATGTGAAAGTGCTGCGCGAAGAGAAGGATCAGGACGAGACCGAGGACGAAGTTGGGGATAGCGAGTCCGAACATCGCCGTGGTCGCGCTGAGCCGATCGATGATTCCCTTTGGTCGACGCGCGGCGAGCACTGCGACCGGGACCGCGAGCACGAGCGCGATCAAGAAGGCGAGAATTAGCAGCTCGAGCGTCACCGGCACTCGCTGCGCGAGGACATTGCCCACCTGCTGTTGGGTGATGAGCGAACTCCCGAGATTTCCCGACAGCGCGTGCTCGAGCCAGTGCCAGTAACGCTCGAGCAGTGGCTGGTTCAGACCGAGCTGCTTTCGCAACAAAGCAATGGACACGGGATTTGCATTCGTGCCGAGAATCGCCTCAGCGGTGTCGCCGGGAAGGAGATTGAGAAGGAGGAAGGTGATAAAGGTCACACCGAGGACGACCGGTATGAACTGGAGGAAGCGGCGGCCGATGATCGGGAAGATCACGAGTCCAACCGCCGATCGATCGCCCGTGCGTCGGAGAGGTGGCTCATGCGCGTTTCGAGTCGTCCACGGAGAGTCCCCGGTGCTTTCGCGTATGCGATAACGGGGAACACAAATGGGCGCTCAATCTACTGAACTGGTGCACGTATCCCCCGGCGAATGAACCAATGTGAAGCTTGCGGTCAGTGTAACGCGACCGCTGTGGGCCGTCAATTCACTTCAATGCTCGAAC
>DAIDIA010000047.1 GCA_027459565.1 Acidimicrobiaceae bacterium
GGGGAATACCACCGCTTCCAAAGGCGCCGGATCTCCTGCGCCTCGCGATCGACCTCGCGGGAATCGGCGAGATGGAGTTACCCCTTGAGATCTCCGCGACCGATTCGTTTGGTTCCGTAACCGATCCGCCGGTGCGCAGGCTTTCGATTCTGGCAAAGCAACAGGTCTCACTCGCGCGGGTACTCGCCGGCGAGGAGCTCCTCTGTGAGACGCTCGAGCGGACGCTCGCGGTGAGTCGTTTCCTTCTCGAGGCTACGCCGCGATGGTTGGGTGAGACCGTCTGATCGCCCTCGATCAGAGAGGACGCTCAGGGAAGAACGGTGATTCCGTCGGCGTCCTCCTCGCGCACGCCCCCACGCGGCTCGTAATGCTCCAAGAGCGAAAGCAGGGTGCGCACGCCAAATCCGGTCGCCCCCTTTCGCACCAGACCCTGATCCTGCTCGGACCACGCGGGACCGGCGATGTCGAGATGGACCCACGGAACATCACCGACAAACTCCTCGAGCAAGAGCGCAGCGCTGATCGTCCCGGCCTGCCCCGTTGCTCCGATGTTCTTCATGTCCGCGATCTCGGAATCGATGTGGCTGTGGTAGCCGGTTGGCAGCGGCAGCGGCCAGAGCGCCTCGCCTGCACGGCGTCCGGCAGCTTGCACCTGACGAATCAGCACATCGTCGTTTCCCAGTAGCCCCGCGATCTGCGATCCCAGCGCGATGACGCAGGCACCGGTCAGCGTTGCGAGATCGATGATCGAGTCGGGCTTTGACTCCGATGCGACCGTCAACGCGTCCGCGAGGATCAACCGTCCCTCCGCATCCGTGTTGAGAACCTCGATCGTCTTCCCGCTCCGCGTGCGCAGCACATCTCCCGGCTTGGTTGCCGAACCCGACGGCATGTTCTCGGTGAGCGGCATGTAGCCGACCACGCGCACTGCGACACCAAGTCGGGCGCACACCGAGAGCGTCGCGAGCACCGCTGCGGCTCCTGACATGTCCATCTTCATCGTCATCATTCCCGTGCCGGTCTTGAGAGAAAGGCCCCCGGAATCAAAGGTGATGCCCTTGCCGACGAGGGCGACGGTCGGCACCTCTTCGGAATGACTTTCGGGCTCATAGGTCATGGTGATGAATCTCGGTGGCTTGACCGAACCGGCCGCGACGCCGAGCAGTCCGCCCATGCGTTCCGCGGCAATTCGCGCCTCATCGTAAATTTCGATGCCGAGACCCGCCGCCTCAGCGGTCGACTTCGCGATGTCGGCAAAATCAGCCGGCGCGAGGTCGCCCGCAGGAGTGTTGACGAGATCACGCGCCATCTCCACCGCCTCACCGACTGCCATCGCGCGATCCAGTGCGCGCGTCACCTCCGCCGCATCACCGTCAGAGAACTCCGCAAATTCGAGTACCGGGGGTGTCGGTTCGGAGCGGAACGTATCGAGCTGATAGTTCGCGAGTTCAATCCCGATTCCAAGCAGCTCAGCCGCCAGATCCAGAGCTATCCCGGGAAACTCGAGGCCCCCGAGCGGAACGTGAACGCCGACGTAACGCTTTGCGGACCGCGCGATCGCCGATCCCGCCCGGCGCAGCACCTCACCGGTGACCTTTGCTCTCTCACCAAGGCCGACGTAGAGACTCGCGGCCGAACCATTCGCGTCGTCGACCATCGTCTCGCCCGGCTTCGCGCTAAATCCGCGCCGCTTTGCCGAAACGGGATCGGGAGCCATGGATCCGCCGGCCGGCTCCATTCCCTCGACGACAAAATGCACAACGAGAGGCGTCTCATCGGATCTTGTTGCGGTCCAGCGAAGTGCAACTGCCATTTTGGCTCACCTTCCATTTTCGAAATGATCGCTGCCTCGAGGTAATCGACGCCCGACTCTGGTCATTGCCGCGGCGGACGGGGCCCCGCGGAACTCCTGGCAATCTTAGGAGCGGTCTCGACGTTGAACGGGATGGATCTCCTCCTGGCTTCGCGCCAGGGTCCACACAAGGTCCGAGAGCCTGTTGAGGTATTTCGCGACAAATGAGTCCGCGAGATCGCACCCGACCGCAATTCGCTCGGCTCTGCGAACAACGGTTCGCGCGACATCGAGCTGGGCCGCAGCGCGTGTCTCACCGGGGACGGCGAAGTTTGGCGAGAGTGTCAGCGTTGCCTGCACCTCATCGATCTCGGTCTCAAGCCATTCGATCATCTCTTCGCTCACCGCCGTCGCACCGGGCTCGAGGGTTCCACGCTCTGCGCTCGCCGTCGTCACCTCGGCCATCAGGACCCAGAGGTCGCGCTCGAGCCGCTGAAGCACCTCGTCGATCCAGCTGCCCCGCTCGGCAGCTGACCGCGCCAGCCCAAGAAAAGCCTGGGCTTCGTCGACGGCGCCGACAAGCTCGATGGCAAGGTCATCTTTGCGAACCCGTCCACCGAGCCGGAGAGAGGTCGTTCCGTCATCGCCACGGCGGGTGTAGATCTTCATGATCTGCACTCTAGGAGGTAAACCTCCCCCACCTGGCCGCAAGCGGGGGCGATTCCCGGACAACTCCATCCCCGGCGGGCCAGGATTTCGCGGGGCGGCGGCAGGTCGTCCCGGCGCCGTCCTACGATGGAGGCATGAGGGTTTCGACGCGCGGCGACTATGCGAGCAGGGCTTTGCTCTCGCTCGCCCTTCGCGAGGGAGACACCACTCCGACCTCGGTTCGCGACATCGCAGAACGTACCGGCCTGCCCCAGCCCTACCTCGAGCAGATCCTCCTCGCACTCAAGGGCGCGGGGATCGTCACCTCGAAACGCGGGGTCGGGGGAGGTTACGTACTCGCCAGACCCGCCGAGCAGATCACGCTGGGAGCGATCGTCAGCGCGGTCGACGGGCCGATTGTCGTCGGCGATTTCGGCGAACCCCATGCAAATGGAGCGTGCGACCACGAGGGGCAGTGCACACTCCTCGCCGTCTGGTCCGAAGTCGGCGAACACATGCGCCACCATCTCGACTCATTCACGCTCGCGGACATGGTTGCACGCGCACGCGGAATGGCACCCATGCTCGCTCCGCTCGACTGACCCGCGCCCGGCGGAGCGGATGCCCGCGAGCAGGCGATTGCAATAACAACATCTCCGTAGTTACGCGTTGGTGATTCGCGGAGCTCCATGCGCGCGTTCTCTCTCGCCGAAAGGAATTTTTGGAGATCGCGAAGTCGCGTTATAGGCTCTACGCGATTCATCTCGCATGCAGAGCGTGCGAAACAACAGACTCGTCCCAGTAGCAAAGGGAGACAGATGCGCCTGATGCAGCAACTTCGCTCAACGTCTTCGCCTGAAGCGGATACGCCTTCGTCATCTCCAGATACCGACGAGGTCATCGCCGATCCGCCTCGAGACGGCGATGTTCCCGATATCGATGCCTCGGTAGCAGGGGCGAGACCCGTCATCCGGAGGCTCCGCTTCAACCGCCAGCATCCCACAGCCGTCACGGATGCCAATCTGGCCGCGATCGCGGAGATGGAGGCACAGCTCGCCGAGGCGAGGAACCAACCGCCCGACCTGTCAAAGCTCAGTGAGGCCGATCTCGCAGTTCTCGCGAGCGAGACGGCGACGAACATCCTCCGGCTCGCAAGATCCGAGAGTGAGTCAAAGCGCCAGGAGTCGCAGAAGATTCTCGACGACGCGAAGGCCGAGGCGCTGAACCACATCAACGCCGCGAAGGCTGAGGCGATGGCGCTCGCGCAGAAGACCGCCGCGGAGTCGCAGATGTCACACGACGACGCGGTCGCCGAGGCAACGCGGCTGGTTGAGCAGGCAAAGGAGGAGGCTACGGCGATCGATGCCGCTGCGAAGCAGACGCTCGCCGAGGCATCCGCGGAGGCGTCCCGTCTCCTTGAGCAGGCAAAGGCAGATTCAGAGGAGCTGGACGCGAACACCCGCAAAGAGGCAGACAAGATCATCGAGAATGCCAAGGCTGAGGACCGCTCGATTCGCGCCAGCGCGGAGGCTCATTCACGTCAGGTGCGCGCCGAGGCTGACGCCTACAGCGCAAAAACACTCAAAGATGCTCAAACCGAGGCGTCGAACGTCCTCTCAGCCGCGAAATCCGAGGCGAATGCGGTGCTTGAGCGCGCGAAGGAGGAGGCGGCCCAGCTTGTCGAGGGTGCCCTCTTGCGACGCGAGGCGCTCTTCAACGACCTCGAAGTACAGCGAAGGCTCCTGCAATCGACGCTCGAGGACGCTGCCGCAGTGCAGTCCTCGTTCGTCGAGGGCTATGCACGACTGCGAAAGACGCTCGACGAGTCTCTCGCGCACCTGATCGAGCCCGCCCAGCGTGCAACTCGCCAGATCGCGAATCTCGACCGAGA
>DAIDIA010000048.1 GCA_027459565.1 Acidimicrobiaceae bacterium
TCTTGCTCCTCACGCGTCGACACGATTTTGTGCTGTTCGGCGATCCGACGACGCGCTACACGCCGCTCATCCGATTCGTCTCGATGGTTGCCTTGACGGTCGTCTATGGAGTCTTCACGCTGTTCATCTACCGCAGCGAGGCGGGGTTGACCTTTCACCTCGGTCTGGCCCTGCGCGCGACGTTTCGCTCTCTGATCATCTCGGCTCCTCCGCAGGCGACGTTGCTCTCCGGCGAGTTCGCCGAGTGGTTCCCCTGGACGCTCCGACTGCTCGTGGGTTTCGGCGCGATGTGGGGAGTCTTGGCCTGGTTCGCCCCCTGGCATCAGCGACTCGAGGACGAGGGCTCCCGGTTCGCCTACGCGAAGGAGGTCGTCGGGAGATGGGGTACGGACTCGCTTGCTCCATTCACGCTGCGTAAGGACAAGGCACATTTCTTCTTCCCCGATGATTCGGTGGTCGCGACCGAAACGACCCTCATCGCGTTCCGCGTCCTTCGCGGGGTGGCGATCGTGTCCGGCGATCCCGTCGGACCCAAGGGAAGCGAGATGGCATCCCTCGCCTCGTTCCTCGAGATGTGTGACTCCAAGGGATGGCTCGCGGCGATCATCGGAGCCTCGGATCGCCATCTCGATGGGTACCACGAGCTTGGTCTGAGAACGCTCTACCAAGGTGACGAGGCCGTCATCGATATCGACGACTTCACTCTTGAAGGTGGGGCGATGAAGAGCGTGCGTCAGGCCGCCCAGCGATTGGCGCGCAAGGGTTATTCCGCCGCGCCACAGCTCGCGAGCCAACTCGACAAATCCGACCGCGAGGCGCTCACCGCGCTCGAGACGCAGTGGCTCGCCGGACAAAAGCGCAAGGGGTTCGTCATGGAGCTCGACAGCCTATTTCGACTCGATGGCGACGAGGAGGTCTTCGTCATCGGTCGCGACCCGTCTGGGGCGGTGGTTGGATTTCTCGAGATCGCCGTCTGCCCGGCGAGTCGGTCGCTCTCGCTCTCGTCGATGCCGCGTGTCCGCGAGGCGCCGAACGGACTGAATGCGTACCTGATCGTGGCTGCGGTGAACTGGGCGCGTGAGCATGGGTTCCGCGAACTCTCACTCAACTTCGCACCGGTCGCGCGACTCCTCACGGGTGACGTCAACCCAACGTTCTGGTCGAGACTCGCGCGACGGGCGCTGCTCATCATCAAACGCCTCTTTCACCTTCAGCTTGACAACCTCTATGTATTCAACCGTCAGTTCCTCCCGCGCTGGCAGCCGCGTTACCTCGTGTTCCGGCGCCGCCGCGACCTTGGTCGCATCATCCTCGCGGCGATGGCCGCAGAGCGCTACCTTCCATTCGCCGATGTGCTCCGTGGGCGAAATTGGGATGCGCGTCCTGTGCGATCGAAGATCTCCTACACGACGATCTCGGATCAGCCATGAGGCTGATCGCGGGCCTGGTCGTGGCGCTCTTCGCCGGCATCTGTTTCAGTTACAGCTACGTGGGCCAGCACGGCGTCGCCGCGAACCTCGCGCCCTTCGACCTGCGCCGACCAATCGCGAACCTGAGACAGCTCGTCACCAGCATGCGGTGGATGGTCGCGTGGTTGAGCGGATGGTTGGGCTGGGGGCTCTATGTGGCCGCGCTCGCACTCGCTCCACTCTCGCTCGTGCAGGCGGTGACGGCTGGTGGCATCGGACTGCTCGCGCTCGTCTCGCATTTCCTCACCCGACCACTTCGCGCACTGGAGCGAAGGGCTGCCTATCTCGCGACGCTTGGTCTCGTGCTCATTGCACTGAGCGTGCGCACGAACGGGTACAGCCACACGGCCTCGCTGCACCTTCTCGAACTCACGGTTCTCGGGGGGTTGGGTATCGCGTCCCTGTGCGTGCTTGCCTCCCGGCGGACCGGTCTCGCCCTCGCCTCGGGTATCTGTTACGGCGTCGGAGACGTTGCGACCAAGGGCGCGCTCTCGGGTGCGCCCGTACTCATCGCGTTCGTCATCGTCGCGTATGTCGCGGGTTTTGCGACGCTGCAGCTTGCCTTCCAGCGCAGCTCTCTGCTCGTGAGCGGCGGGCTGTCCTTTCTCTTGTCGAATGTGATCCCGCTCGTCAGCGGAGTAGCGCTCTTTGGAGAGCGACCTCTCGATCCCGTGCTCGCTGGCCTGCGGTACTTGGGTTTTGTGGTGGTCATTGTGGGAGCCGTGGCGATTGCCGCAACCGCAGGGGCGCACGAATCGTCCTGATGGCGCGCAAAAAACGACTGCATCCACCGCTTTTTTGACAATTCGAGGTTCCTGCCTTTCGCGGGACCGCTTTTCAGGCAACAATGTGCCCATGCCTTATGGAGAGACCGGCGAACGACCGTGGGGTTCCTTCCTCGTACTCGATGACGAACCCGGTCACAAGGTCAAGCGCATCACCGTCGACGCGGGTAAGCGCCTCAGCTACCAGTTCCATGAGTATCGATCCGAGCACTGGTTCATCACCGCCGGTCAGGCGCGGGTGATCCTCGATGGCATCGAGCACGCACTGTGCCCCGGTGACGCGATCGACGTTCCGCGGAGGGCGAAGCATCG
Source organism: Acidimicrobiaceae bacterium (assembly GCA_027459565.1). Lineage (GTDB taxonomy): Bacteria > Actinomycetota > Acidimicrobiia > Acidimicrobiales > Bog-793 > CAIVND01. The sequence goes on from DAIDIA010000048.1 coordinate 2,567, forward strand.
CATCGAGAATTCCGGTCCGGATCAGTTGGTCTTCGTCGAGGTTCAATACGGCGACTACTTCGGCGAGGATGACATCATCCGGCTCGACGATGATTTCGGACGCGCCGACGCCAGCGTGGGCTTCACCGAGATCTGATCCGCCTTTCCGGGCATTGTGCCCGGGCACCGGAATCCGGGGCAGGCGATGCCGTCGGCGCAGACTGGGATGATCGGGCGCGCGACCCTGTCGCGTCGCCACACCCCGAGGGCAACCGGCTCGGAGTGGGGTGTCGCTTGACGGCGGAATCTGTCTCAGCCGACGTGATCGGTCAGCGGAACGTTGGGACGCAGCACGCGACGGCCGAGGGCACGCGCGAGGAAGAGGCAGTTGAGCGCTAGTCCGACGCTCGATTGCGCGCAAAGCGTGAAATCACGGTGTGGGCGAGAGGATTTGAACCTCCACCCCCGTGAAGGGACTGGGACCTAAACCGGCTAAAAGCTGTTGCATCCCGTAACACCTTGTCGCAACCAGTATTAAAATATCAGGTGTCAATGGCCAGTATTTTGTCCCCGCTGGTGGCCACCTGCCGAGCAAATCACAAATTGCGTTAGCAATTCGTTAGCAATTACATCTTGAAAGGACCGAACTGCATTTTCAGATGGCCTCGATCCGGGGGCGACGCCCGGCTGCGTCTGCGATTTGGCGAATGTGAGATTCGTTTGATGTCAGGATGAGATCATCCTTTCGACGTAGTGCTCCTTCTACGACGGTGACATCGACAATGTCGTCAATCTTTGCTCTGCCGGCGAGTACGCCAACTCGGCGAGCTTGACCTGACCCCAGCTCCTCAATCTTGCAGCCTCGAAAAAATCTCGAGAGGCTCGCCTGTCGGGAACCACCTCTCCAGGCTTCGGCTACAACAGGGGCGGGCACCGTTGGGACGATATCGAGAGCGAGAAATCCCAAATGCAGTGCCCACATGCGGCGATCATTGCGCTCGGCGGCGATGAGCGCTCCCGTGTCGTAGGTCACTCCAGCCACTATGCGGATCGCTTCGTAGAACCTTTTTTGGCCGGATCTTTTTGGCCAAGGAGTTCCCGCGCCCGACGAAGACCTTCGGCAATTTCGCTTTCAGTCAAGGGACCATGCTCTCTCTCCCAGGCGGCAACGCCCTGGCGCCCTGCTTCGAGGCTGAGGCGACGCGACGCAGTTTCGGCGATCCAGGCGCTGAAGGTCGATCCGGTGTCAGTCGATGCCTTGTCGATTGCCGCTGCCAGTTCCGGGGATAGTGAAATTGATCGCTTCTCTCGTATTGCCATCAAAATATGGTAGCACAGTTGGTAGGACAGTCAACGCTTGGGATGCGCCCATGAGCTGGCTATTTACAGTCATTAACTTGCGCTGAACATAGCCCCAAGCTGTTACATG
>DAIDIA010000049.1 GCA_027459565.1 Acidimicrobiaceae bacterium
ATGGGAGTCTCGCCCGCGGCGTTGCGCCGACTCCTCCGTGGTCTGGGTGTCGCGCTCGAAGAGGTGTGGCTCGAAGGGTCTGCCTCGCTACGATAGGGGCATGCGTGTCATCGGGACCGCGATCGCCGGTGCAGTCATCTCCGTCATCGGCGCACTCTCACTGGTCTCTCCCGCACGCGCCCCCGTCACGCACCCGGTTGTCGTGACGACGACGGTGCCGAGCGAGGTCGACCCCTTCGCAACCCCGGCGCTCGCGGACTACCTCAGGACGCGCGTCAACCTGGTCACCTGCGCGGTCTATGACGTCACCAGCGCCAAGACCTATGTCTACAATCCCGGCGTTCACGAGGTCACGGCCTCGATGGTCAAGATCGACATCCTCGCCGCGCTCTTGCACCAGATCCAGGGAGAGCATCGGTCGCTCAGCGCGCAAGAGAACGCGCTCGCGAACCGGATGGTCGTCGATTCGAACAACCCCGCGGCGACGAAGCTCTGGAACGAGGTGGGACAGCTTCCCGCGATGACCGCGTTCCACCAGCTGCTCGGTTACCACCAGACGATCATGAGCTGGTCCTGGGGGGAAATCGAGACGACGCCCGTCGATGAGCTCCAGCTGTTGAAGGCCATCGCGCTTCCCAACGCGATCCTCACGGACAGCTCGCGAGCCTACGAGGAGAGCCTGATGCAGAGCACCGACCTCTCGGAGCGTTTCGGCCTCGGCGACGGACCACCCGCAGGCGCGACCATCGGGTTGAAAGACGGTTACTACCCCGAGCGCCAGACCGGCTGGCAGATCAACTCCGCGGGTTATGTCCATCTCGGGAGCCGCTTCTATCTCGCCGCGATCATGACCTCCCACAATCCGAACGAGGCCTATGGGATCAACACCGCGAACACCGTCGCGAAGATGATCTGGGAGGATCTCCGGCCCTGATCGCACTGGGGGCGACCGACATCGACTCGCCGAGCGCGCGCACGAAGCGCGCGGCGGTGCTCAATCGGTGAGTGGTGCGATCACGATGCAACCGTTGTGACCGCCGAAACCGAAACTGTTCGAGAGCACCGGTCCGGCGGTGAACTCGCGACCCTCCTTGGTGACGACATCGATGGTGATCTCGGGATCTTGCTGGTCACAGCCGACAGTCGGAGGGATCAGGCCGCGTTCGATGGTCAGGGCGACGCACACGGCCTCGATCGCGCCCGCGGCGCCAAGGGAGTGGCCGGTGATCCCCTTGATGGAGGTCACCGGGGGGGTCTTTGACCCGAAGACGTGGATGATCGCCTGGGACTCAGCGAGGTCGTTCAGCGGGGTCGACGTGCCGTGGCCGTTGATGTGCGTGACCTGTTCTGGCGTGATGCCGGCGTCTTCGAGGGCGAGCTCCATGCAGCTGATTGCACCGACACCGCCCGGAGCGGGCGCAGTGATGTGATGGGCGTCAGCGGTGGAGGCCGCTCCGATCAGCTCCGCGTAGATGTGCGCCCCGCGTGCCCTCGCGTGCTCGTACTCCTCGAGGATCAGCGCCGCGCCGCCCTCGGCGATGACGAAGCCGTCGCGCCGCGTGTCATAGGGGCGGGACATGCCCTCGGTGGAGAGCGCGGTCATGTTGGAGAAGGCCACGATGCCGATTGCGGGTCGTTCGCCCACGCCGGTCATTCCCGCCTCGGCTCCGCCGGTGACCACCGCATCGCAGCGGCCGTACTGGATCAGGCGCAGGGCGTTTCCGATGGCATGGGTTCCCGAGGCACACGCGGTGACCACGGTCTCGCACGGTCCGCGGAATCCGAAGCGCATGGATATCGCCGCGGCACCGGCGTTCGACATCATCATCGGGACGAGTCGCGGCGAGACGCGACGCGCCCCCCTCTCTGCGAGCGTCGTGATCTGCTCCTGGAGCGTCTCGAGGCCACCGACCCCCGTCGCGTAGATCACGCCGACGCGCGAGGGATCGAGACCGAGCTCGCCGGCGTCGTCGAGCGCCATCTTCGCGGACGCGACCGAGAACTGCGCGAAGCGGTCGGTCTGGCGCGCCTCTTTCGGGTCGAGGTAGTCGAGCGGGTCGAAGTCCGTGACGTACCGGTAGCCGATCGGAGCCTCGCCGAACAGTCCGTCAAAGAACCGCTCCAGCGTGCTCCCGACGCACGAGACGACACCGAGACCGGTGATGACGACCCGTCGAACGGGGATCTGCCTTGGCATCAGAGCTTATTGGTGACCAGATCGTAGGCCTGACCGATCGTCGTCACGCCCTCGAGCTCGGACTCCTCGACGGAGATGTCGAAGGCCTCCTCGAGCGCCATCACGAACTCCACGAGGTCGAGGCTGTCCGCGTCAAGGTCCTCGGCAAAGCGCGCCTCGAGGGTGACCTTCTCCACGGGTACCTGCAGGACTTCGACGGCGCAGGCCTTGAACTTCTCGAGGGTGGCGTCATCAGCCATGGTGTGCTCCTTTATTTGGCGACCGGCCCTGCGCAGGGCGAGTCCGGTCATCGACATGTGGGTAAAACGTAGATCAATTGTGGTACAAACCCGGAATCCTCCCGGGGGTCTTCGGGAAATTTCCGCGCCCTCACAGCCTCCTTTCGTGAACCACTAGTTGCCCATCCCGAGTCCGCCGTCGATTGCGAGGATCGATCCCGTGACATATCCGCCGAGAGGTCCCGTCAGGTAGGCGACGCCTGCGGCGACCTCCTCGGCGCTGCCGAGCCGGCCGAGCGGCACCTTTGATTCGAGGCCGTGGCGCTGCTCCGCGGAGATCGCCGCGGTCATGTCGGTATCGATCAGTCCCGGCGCGATCACGTTCACGGTGATGTTCCGGCTCGCGACCTCCCGACTCAGCGCACGGGCGAAGCCGATCAGTCCGGCCTTCGCCGCGGAGTAGTTGGTCTGACCCGCGTTGCCAAGCATGCCAACGACCGAACCGATGAGCACGACCCGTCCCGAACGCCGGCGGATCATTCCCGAGATCGCGCGTCGCGTGACGCGGTAGACCGCGGTGAGGTTGGTGTCGATGACCCTCGACCAGCGCTCCTCGTCCATCCTCAGCAACAACGCGTCGTCGGTGATGCCCGCCGAGCAGATGAGGAGCTCGACGGGACCGGCATCGGCTTCGATGGCACCGAAGGCGCTCTCGATTTCCTCTGGGTTCGTGACGTCACAGCGGATCGCGGTGAGCGCGATCGACCCTGGAGGTCCCTCGAGGTCCGTTGGAGCGGCGTTCTTGTAGGTGATGAACACCCGTTCTCCGCCGGACTGGAGTGCCCGGGCACAGGCGAGCCCGATGCCGCGTGATCCGCCGGTGACGAGGGCCGTGCGCGCGGTTGGTGCGTCACTCATCTGGTCTCTCCCCATCGGACAATCGTCGAGGCCCAGGTCATCCCCGCTCCGAATCCGGACATCAACACGTAGTCGCCCTCGCGGAGTCTGCCCGCGTCCGCCGCCTCGCAGAGCGCGAGCGGAATCGACGCGGCGCTGGTGTTCCCGGTCTTGTCGAGGATGATCGCGGTGTGGTCGATGTCGATCCCGATGCGCGAGTTCACCGCCTCGATGATGCGCAGATTCGCCTGGTGGGGGACGAACAAAGCGATGTCGGCGGGTTTCAGCGCGGCCCGTTCAAGCACTGCGGAGATCGAGTCGACCTCGGCGCGTACCGCTCGGCGGAATACCTCGCGTCCCTCCATGTGGATGTATCCGCCGTGATCCTGGTAGAGCACGTCGGCGAGAGACCCATCGACTCCGAGGTCGTAGGCAACGATGAAACTGTCCGGCGCACCATTGGCGCGGATCACGACCGCGCCGGCACCATCGCCAAACAGCACCGCGGTCGCCCTGTCCGTCTGATCGGTGACGTTCGAGAGGTTGTCGGCTCCGATGACGAGGGCGCAGCGGTGCCCCATCTGCATCAGGCCGTCCGCGGCCACAAGGGCGTAGGCGAATCCTGCGCACGCGGCGTTGAGGTCGAACGCGCCTCCACGGAGCCCGAGTCTCGAATGCACGAGCGAGGAGGTGGCGGGGATCGCGCGGTCCGGGGTCGAGGTGGCGATGATCAGGAGGTCGATGTCGTCGCCGGTGACTCCGGCTCGGTCCATCGCGCGTCGTCCCGCCGCGACCGCCATCTCCGAGGTGAGGCCACCCATGCGCCGCTCACGGATGCCCGTGCGCTCGACGATCCATGCATCGGAGGTGTCGAGTCGGGCCTCGAAATCCTGATTGGTGACGACGAGCTCTGGGAGAAAAGAACCCCAACCGACAATGGATCCGCCCATCACGACTCCTTCGAGGCCATCGGTTGGCCGTCGGCCGTCCTCAGCCAGGCGACCGGCTGGCCGGTGACGACCCGTTCGCCCGCGAGCACGATGATGCCCTGCAGCTCTCCGGCAAATGGAGACCGGATCTCGGTCTCTCCCGCCCATCCGACGAGGTCGCCGACACCGACGGCGATGTTCTCCCGGCGCGTCTCGGTCGTCGACAGCGTCGGGGCGGCATCGACGAACTCGGGAACCAGCCGGAACGGGCCGGTCGCGGGGGCGACGATCAGGCGCTCGGCCATCACGAATCCCGCGGTCCGCTCGAGCTCGCGCACCGAGGCAGCCTCGGTGCCGGCGATCACGTCGACGAGCGCCTCGAGTTCCTCAGGTGTGGCGACGTTCAAGGCGGTGATCTCGGCACGGATCGAGCGCTTGGCGAGTCCCGTGAGCACCGCGCCAGCGCCGAGTTCGACGAAGGTGCGCGCTCCGGATTCGTAGAGCGTGTCGAGGCTCTGGTGCCAGCGCACCGGGCTGCACAGCTGGGCAGAGAGCAGTCCCGGCCACTCGGCAGGGTCTGCGTGCGTCCTCGCATCGACATTCGCGACCACCGGCGGATCTGGCTCGCGAAACGACACCTCGGAGAGTGCCTGTCGCAGCCGGTCGCGTGCCGGCGCCATGTAGGGGGTATGGAACGCCCCACCGACGGGGAAGGACATCACCCTCTTGGCGCCAAGTTCGCGCGCAACCTCGGCGGCGCGCGCGAGGTCGTCGGGCGCTCCGGCGATCACGACCTGACCGGGCGCGTTGAAGTTGGCGATCCACACGTCGCCCTCCGCGCGCATGCACGCAGCCTCCGCACTGTCATCGTCGAGGCCGAGGATCGCCATCATGGTCCCGCTGCTCTTGTCGGCCGCCTCTCTCATCGCGAGTCCGCGCTCGGTGACGAGCCGCACGCCGTCTTCGAAGGAGAGCGCCCCCGAGGCCACCAGCGCGCTGTATTCGCCGAGCGAATGCCCGGCGCACATCGTCGGCGTGATGCCAAGGCGCTCCGTGGCATCGAGGATGACAAGGCTGAGGACGAATGTTGCCAGCTGCGCGTTCTCGGTGTTCGTCAGCGTCTCCTGATCCATCTCCAAGAGCATGTGCGCGACGTCGCGGCCCGAGGCCTTGCTCGCCTGGTCGACCAGATCAAAGGAGGGGTGGTGCACCCAACTCGAACCCATGGCATGGCGCTGCGAACCCTGACCCGGGAAGGTGAACGCCAGCAACTGATCTGCTCCCTTCGCATTGACGCAATCGATGGTGCACGCGACTCAACCGACCCGTGCTGGTACAAATCTCCCTGCGGCGCGATCTCGCGACCCTCTATTAGACCCCGGTCCCGTCCCGATGGTTACATCGGGTTCATCTCGCGCCCCCACCACATTAGGGAGAATTCCGTCGGTCCGAGGTCGTGTCCTGAGCGAAAGCCGGGGATTCCGGAAGACATCTGACCGGTCTCGCCTAGGCGAAGAGCCTCCCGAGCGTCTCCCCGGCAAGCGCGACGATCCCGGGGTCGTCGGCGTCGGGCATGTTGAAGATCATCGCGTCGAGTCCGGCATCGAGGTATCCCTGCACCTGCTGCGCGACCGCATCGGGGTCTCCGATCACCGCGTAGTCGCGAAGGCGGGTCTCGTCCATATTCCTCGCCGTCGCGAGCTCGCGCGCCTTTTGCTCGGCCGCGGCGTTCGTGTCGGCGATGACGATTGCTCCAAGGCGGGACTTGGTGATCGTTCCCGGGTCCCGTCCGATCGCGTCGCAGTGCTGCTCGAGGACTTCGATCTTGTGGCGGATCGTCTCGCGGTTGCCGAACAGGTTGCAGGCATCCGCGTATCTCGCGACGAGCGCGAGCGAGCGCCGCTCGCCGCTGCCACCGATCAGGATCGGAATTCCCGATGCGCGCAACGGACGCGGAACGTTGCGCGCCTGGTCGATCGAGTAGTAGTTCCCGGTGAAGCTCGGGCGATCCTCGGTGAACATCATCTTGCAGATCTGGACTGCCTCCTCGAGACGGTCCATGCGCTCTTTGACCCCGGGGAAGGAGAACCCATAACCGAGGTGCTCGGTGTCGTGCCACGCCGCGCCGATACCGAGGATCGCCCTTCCCCGGGAGACGAGATCGAGCGTCGTCACCTGTTTCGCGAGCAGCGCGGGATTGCGGTAGGTGACTCCGGTCACGAGCGTACCGAGCGAGATCTTCTCGGTGCGTGCCGCGATCGCGCCGAGCAGCGTGTAGGCCTCGAACATCGGATCGCTCTCTTTGGCCACGATCGGAATCTGGTAGAAGTGATCCATCACCCAGAGAGAGTCAAAGCCCGATCGCTCTGCGACGCCGGCGATCTCCGCGACCTTCTCGAACCGGTCGCGGTCTTCGACACCGTGGAAGTTGAACGAGGGAATCTGCAGTCCGATACGTGTAACGCTCATGGTGCTCCTTTAGGGGTGTGGGCTTGAAGGTCTCTCGTCGGCACGCGCGCCGGCGGTGTACGGGAGGGGTCCTCGCGATCGCGAACGCCACGGTCGGGCCCTGCCGAGTTTCGTGCCCGGAGCGGGATTCGAACCCGCACGCCCTTTCAGACAACGGCTTTTGAGGCCGCCGCGTCTACCACTCCGCCATCCGGGCAGTGCCCAACGTTACCCGACGAGGTTCGACGGAGGTTCGCCGGTGCGCAGCCGGCCCGGGGATGAAAAGCTAGCGATGTGACAGCTCCACCGACACTTGACCGACATGGGCATGGTCCCGTGCGCGAAGGAGGATGGCGCGCCCTTCCTTGGTGGCGACGATGAGGGTCCGCGTCGTCGAGATCTGTCGTCTCGACCTCGTCTTGCTCAACGCGCTGCGCACGAGCGTGGGAGAGCACGGCAGGCGTCCGGTGCTGCTGGTGCGCATCATCACCGATGAGGCCGAGGGCTTCGGGGAGTGTTCCGCACTCGGCGAGCCCACCTACACCGAGGAGTACGCCGATGCTGCCGAGGCGGTGCTGATCGACCATCTCATCCCGAGGCTGATGCGCAACTCCTCCGATGACCTGTCCGTCGAGCGTCGCATCGCCTCGCTCGACTCGGTACGGGGCCATCCGATGGGCAAGGCGTCGATCGAGATGGCGTTGCTCGACGCCGAGTTGCGTGCCCGGGAGGTCTCGCTTGCGGACTATCTCGGAGCGACCCAGACGAGTATCCCCGCGGGCGCAAACATCAGCATCGGCACCCCCGACGAGGTGGTCGCGGCGGTCGCCCAGACAGTTGAGGCCGGATACCAGCGGATCAAGTGCAAGATCGCTCCGGGACGAGATCTCGAGGTGGTGCGCACGCTCCGCGAGGTCTATCCCAAACTCGCACTTTCACTCGACGCGAATGGATCCTACGACTACGACGACCCGGAACACCGTTTCATCCTTCGCGCGCTCGACGGATTCGACCTCACGGCCATCGAGCAACCACTCGCGCCCGACGACCTCCTCGGTCATGCAAAGCTCGCGCGGGACCTCGAGACCACGATCTTGCTCGATGAATCGGTCACGACGTTGGGGATGCTCAGCGTGGCGATCGCGCTCGGTGCCGGAGACGGGATCTCGGTCAAGCCGGCGCGCGTCGGTGGGATCCTGATCGCCGCGAAGATGCACCGTCTCTGTGTCGACGCGGGGCTCCACCTCTCCATCGGTGGCATGCTCGAGACGGGCATCGGCCGTGCAGCGGCACTTGCCGTCGGCGCGCTCCCCGGGTTCGACCTGCCCGGCGATCTCGGGGGCTCCGAGCGCTATTTCTCGCCGGACCTGACGCTGCCCCACGAGCTGCGTGACGGCCAGCTCGTCGTTCCCAGTGGACCGGGAATCGGCGTGACTCCACTCGAGAACGTCGTCGCCTCGGCCCGCGTGAG
>DAIDIA010000050.1 GCA_027459565.1 Acidimicrobiaceae bacterium
GTGGTGCTCGATGTTGTGGTGCTCGAAGCGACCGTGGTCGTCGTCGTTGTTCCCGTCGATCCCGCGAGCGTCGTCGAGGTTCCCGTACCGGCTCCCGTCGATCCCGCGAGCGTCGTCGTTGAAGCGGGAGTGGTCGTCGAGGTCGTGCTTGTCGTGCTGGTTGTCGTTGTCGTCGATGTCGTCGATGTTGTCGTCGTGGGCGGTACGGGTGCCGGTTCACACGTCGTCAATGACGTGGTGATCGCGTGTGCCGGCAAGGCACCTGCTGGTCCCAGCTCAGGCACGTTCAGACTGCTGAGAACGAGCAGTCCCATCGTGACCGTGCGGGCTCGTCGGATACCCCGAGCCCAGATCATCAAGTTCTCAAAAGCTCGGCAACTCTGAAGGCGAGATCGATGGACTGCAGCGCGTTCAGCCGTGGATCACATGTCGTCGTGTAGCGAAGCGGAAGATCGGCCTCGAGGATCTGCTCCACGCCTCCGAGGCATTCGGTGACATTGTCACCGGTGAGCTCGACGTGCACGCCCCCCGGCCAGGTTCCCTCCTCGCGATGGACGCCGAAGAAACCGCGGATCTCACCGAGCACGTCATCGAAATGGCGGGTCTTGCGTCCGTCCTCGGTCGAGAAGGTATTGCCGTGCATTGGGTCGCACTGCCAGACGACCGGATGTCCCGCATCGGTGACGCAGCGCACGAGAGAGGGCAGGAGTGTCGTCACGCGATCGACCCCAAGTCTCGTCGTCAGCGTGAGACGACCGGGAATGCGCTCGGGGTTGAGGCGCTCGCAGAGGGCGAGGAGCTCGTCTTCTGTCGTGGTCGGTCCGAGCTTGACGCCGACCGGGTTCTTGACTCCAGCGAGGAAGTTGACATGGGCACCGTCGAGTTGGCGGGTGCGTTCGCCGATCCAGAGGAGGTGCGCCGAACAGTCATACCAGTCATTGGTCAGCGAGTCGCGCCGAGTCAGAGCCTCTTCGTAGTCGAGGAGCAGCGCCTCGTGGCTCGTGAAGAACTCGACCTGCTGGATCGTCGCCTCAGCGCGAAGGTCGATGCCACAGGCCCGCATGAACGCGAGTGCGCGATCGATCTCGCCGGCGATCGCCTCGTAGCGACGTCCCTCCGCACTCTGAGCGACGAACTGCTGATTCCAGGCGTGCACCTGCGAGAGATCGGCAAAGCCACCTTTGGTGAATGCCCGCAGCAGATTCAACGTCGCGGCCGACTGGTTGTAGGCACGCAGCATCCTCGTGGGATCGGGGATCCGGGCCGAGGGAATTGGAGCGTCGTCATTGATGATGTGTCCGCGGAAGGAGGGCATCTCAACGCCGCCCACGAGCTCGGTCATCGACGAACGGGGTTTCGCGAACTGACCGGCGATCCTTCCGATCTTCACGACCGGCAGCCCGGCTCCGTAGGTGAGGACGACGGCCATCTGGAGGATCACTTTGAGTTTGTCGCGGATGTCATCGGCGGAGAACTCGCTGAATGACTCGGCGCAGTCACCCGCCTGCAAGAGGAACGCCTCCCCGCGAGAGACTGATGCGAGCTCTCGAGTCAGGGTTCGAGCCTCGCCGGCAAAGACGAGCGGAGGGTAACCCGACAGCTCGGCGGTCGACTCCTTGAGCGCCTGATCGTCTGGCCAATCCGGCATCTGTGACGCGCCATACTCACGCCAGCTCGATGGGGTCCAATTCGACTGGGCTGGTGTGGTCACGGTGGAGCGATCTCCGTCACGATCTGGAGCCATTGCCCCAGCCTAGGCAATATCACGGTGATGTCTCGCGCGAGTCCCATCGCGGGCGCCGTGCCGGCGCTTCGCGCGTAGGCTGGCGGGGTGAACGCTCTCGCATCGGCGCCGGGGACGCGCGCCGCGCTCGGGCGGGTCGCCGGTGGTCCAAGATGAGCCGCCGTGTCGGAATCTTCGGCGGAACCTTCGATCCCGTGCACGTCGGGCATCTCGTCACTGCCGTCAATGCGCGCGCCGCGCTCGATCTCGACGTCGTCTTGCTCGTCGTCGCCAACGAGCCATGGCAAAAGCTCGGCGGTCGTGCCGTCACTCCGGCGGCAGACCGGCTAGCGCTCGTCGAAGCCGCGGTCAGCGACTGCGAGGGCATCGAGGTCTGCGATCTCGAGATCAAAAGGGGCGGATCCTCCTACACGATCGACACCGTGAACGAGCTGATCGCGAACGAGCCCGACATTGCACTGACGCTGATCGTCGGCGCCGATGTGGTCGCCAACCTTGCGAGCTGGCGCGCGGTCGACGAGCTCAAACAGCGCTGCCAGCTTGTCGTGGTGAACCGTCCGGGCTCGCGTCTCGCCGAGGGCCGGGACCTCGAGAGACAGCTCGAGGGATGGAACTCCCGGGTGATCGAGGTCCCCGCACTCGAGGTTTCGAGCACCGACCTGCGTGATCGGGCCGCATCCGGTCGCCCGCTTGATTTTCTGATTCCCGAAGGGGCAATCCGCGTGATCAGGGAACGCGGGCTGTACGCTTTGGACAGATGAGGAACCAGCAATCGTAGATGCGCAAGCGAAACGCGAAGTAGTCGTGCATTGTCGCTAGATTTTGCCCGCCTCGCCGCGGATGCCGCAGTCGCAAAGACTCTAGAGGAGACGATCATCCTCGACGTCTCCGAGCTGATCGGGATCACGGAGTACTTCGTCGTGACCGCGGGACGCAATGAGCGCCAGGTGCGCTCGATCGTCGACGAGATCGGTCTGCGCTGTCGCAACGCAGGACTCGGTCCTCCGCGCCAGATCGAGGGGCTCAAGGACGGAACATGGGTCCTCGTCGACTACGGGTCGTTCGTCGTCCACGTCTTCGATGCCAAGGCGCGTGAGTACTACAGCATCGAACGACTCTGGTCTGACGCCGAACGCATTCCCCTTGACTTCGAACTGAGCGCGGTCGCGAACGACGCCTAGGACGGTGCTCCCGGCGCGATCAGCTCGAATGCATGGGGCCACTCTTGGCCCGTGGTCGACCCGGTACCCGAAACGATGCCAGTCGGTGGCTACTTGCGCGCGATGAGCGACGCGTAGGACGCGGCGGTGACCGGCGCCCGGGTCGCATTCTCCGTCGGCAGATAGGCGTAGGTGAGCTGTCCGGCGAATGCGAACTGGATTCCCTTGACCGTCGAGAGCGCGGGACTGTTCATCAGGGTGAGGACGATCTGGCCATACGCGAGGTAGAGCGATGGGCCGAACAGGGTGTTGATGAACTGCGTATCGAGATTGACCGTGAGGATGCGCGTCGCCGCGGAGTAGGTGCTCGTCAGGCCGGGTTGGGAGTTCAACAGGGTGATGATGCCCGAGCCCTCGCTGGCGAGGGGCCCGTTGTCGAGATCGAGGAGGAGTTCGTTCGCGGTCGCCTCGACGAGCGAGTAGGCAAAACCGGATCGGTGCACCACGACGAGGTTCTCGCGCCGCACGAAGTACAGCGAGAGCTTGGTCGGGGTCCCCCCCGGACTGTTCGGCATCGCCTGGGGAACGTATGCCGGCAGGTCGGTGAGTGGATGGGCGACCGTGTCGATCGGAACGCCACAGGCCCCGAGTCCGATTGCAACGGCGACGAGCACGAACGCGAGCCGCGAACGGCCGAACCGCAGGCGCGCGCGCACGGATTCCGAGTGTCTGATCTCGCCAGGGAGGGACCGGTCGCGCATCACTGTTCGGACTCCGGGAGCTCCTCGATGATCAGCCGAGGAAGTTCAATGATGAATCGGGATCCCGATGGGACGTTTGCCTCGACCCAGATAGCGCCGCCGTGGAGCTTGACGTGCTCGGTGACGAGTGCCAGACCAAGGCCGGTTCCTCCGCCGGTGCCTCTCC
>DAIDIA010000051.1 GCA_027459565.1 Acidimicrobiaceae bacterium
CGCCGAGCGGCCCGATCAGGTGTCCGCGCATCGATTCGGGGCCCTGAAAATCCCCCGGGGATCCCGGGCAGGATCCAGTCGAGCGCCGGGATCTTCGAGAATGCGCAGGTCCCGTGCCCGGCCTTTGGGAAAACGGGACGCGGGTTAGAGTACTCGAATGCCCTCCCGCCAAGAGTGCCGGGCAACTGCCTCGCATTTGCTCTGCCAAGTCTCGAACACTCGTTGCCCACGTGAACCGAAGGCTCCGGGAATCGCCTCGTCGCAGATCCCGAGCCGCCGATGAGCGGCCGGGTCGGGCGCGCACGACACCGATCGATGGCAGCGGCCCTGTTCCTTGGCGCGTCGCTGTTTCTCTTGACAGGCCCGGTCGAGGCGACTGCACAAGCTCACGCGACCGGGCAACGCGGCGCGACCCCCCTCGGGATCCACAAGATCCGCCACGTCATCGTCATCATGCAGGAGAACCGCTCCTTTGACAGTTACTTTGGCACCTTCCCGGGTGCGGACGGGATCACCATGACGAACGGGCGGCCGTCGGTTTGCATCCCCGACCTTCGCCGTTCGAGCTGTGTCTCTCCCTTTCTTGACGTCACCGACGTCAATGGCGGTGGACCGCACAGCCACTCTGCCTCGGTGGCCGACGTAAACGGCGGCAAGATGAACGGATTCGCCAACGAACGAGACAATTCGCTGGGTACGTGCAACAGCCCCTCCGACCCTGCATGCATCAGGAAGAGATCCCTCAACCCTGATGTCATGGGCTATCACAACGCGCAGCAGATCCCGAACTACTGGAGATACGCGACGGACTTCGTGCTCAGCGATCACATGTTCGAGGCAGTTGATTCGTCTTCGATCGCCGCGCACCTCTACATGGTCTCGGGATGGTCTGCTTATTGCGCAAACACCGCGCCGTCGAGCTGCACGAATCAGATCACCGGACCGGATCCATTCAAGGCATTCGACCGTGCAGTCGGATCGGAGATACTGACAGGCAAGACTTCGATCAACCTTGCCTGGACCGACCTCACCTGGCTGCTCTACCACCAACAGGTGAGCTGGGCCTATTACATTCAAAAGGGCAACCAGCCCGACTGTGCGAACGGAGCCAACGAGGTCTGTCCCAGGATCTCCCAGTCCTACACCACGCCCGGAATCTGGAATCCGCTCCCCCTCTTCACCGACGTGCATCAGGACAATCAGCTGGGGAACATCAAGCCCCTCGACTCGTTCCTGAGCTCTGCGAAAGACGGAACGCTGCCTGCGGTCAGCTGGATCACGCCGTCGGGCGCGAACAGCGAACATCCGCCCGCGAGCGTGCATCAGGGGCAGGCGTACGTGACTGCGCTGATCAACGCGGTGATGGAGGGACCGGATTGGCAGTCGACGGCGATCTTCCTCGGCTGGGATGACTGGGGCGGTTTCTACGACAACGTCGCTCCGCCGAACATCGACAAGAACGGTTTTGGCATCCGCGTGCCATTCATGGTGATCTCACCGTACGCGAAGCACCATTACATCGATCACCAGACGCTCTCGAGCGATGCGATCCTCAAGTTCATCGAGGACGACTTCCTCGGGGGAGCCCGTCTCAATCCAAAGACAGACGGTCGCCCGGACCCGCGTCCCGACGTGAGGGAGAACATGACAAAACTCGGAAATCTCGTCAACGACTTCAACTTCGCGCAGCGCCCTCGACCGCCATTGCTGCTTGAGACGAACCCCCCGACCGACTCGCCATCCATTCCCGCACCGTTCGTTGGCGCCCCTCCCTGTCTCGGTTGCACCCAGATTCCAGCCGGCTAGTGCGCCTCCGACGCCCGGTCCCGGAGGCGGTTGTGGCCCTTGTCGGGTGAATCGGTCCCTCCGACGGCTCGCGCCTCAGCTGAACCTGACCGACCGTGAGCGTCCAAGCTCTGCGCGAAACTCGTCGAGCGCGGCGACCGCGACATATCGCTCCTCGGTGTGAACAGTGATCGCCGTCTCGAAATGACTCTTGGGAACAACCGAGATCGGTCGCATCCGGGAGGCACCTGGACCCGCGAGCACCTGCCAGAATCTGATCCCGGTCGCTCCGTTCCAGCTTGCATAGACCGTGTCGCCACCGACACTGTCTGCGAGCACCGCGATATCGGGTGAACTTGTCGGCAGGGCTGACCATGGCATGCGGAACGCTCGGTAGGACTGATCATTGGTGGGAAAGCGGCCGTCAAGCACCATCTGCCCGTCGGCGCTGAACTCGCTGAAGTACGGCTCCGCCCCCCATCCGACGAACATGTGGCCGTTCGACAGCACCTGCGCACTTCCCTCGTAGGGAGCGAGAAGACGTGCCGGGTGCGTGTAGGACTTGACGAGGTCAACCGTCCTGTTCTGTTCATCCACATCGAGGATGAGCGCGCGCGATTCGGCCTCCTCCCGGGGCGTTGCACCGTCGTCGAAGAGCGAGATCTGCGTACCCGCAAGCCGGGTCGCGTGATGCTGCCAGTAGAAGTGCGCGCCGGGACCCATGGCGAAGTCACTCCTCTTGCCGCCGAGTCGCCAGACTATTTCACCGCTTGTGCGATTGATCTTGTAAAGCGCCCAGGTGTTCCTCGCGGACGCGAGGAGGTTGTTGTCGTCGTCAAGGCTGACCGAATTGACGTGAAAGAAATCGAACGGCATACCCTTGCGATACGGAATGTACGTCTCGTCGAGCGCGATGTGGTCGAGGCTCTTCCATTCAAAGAGCACCCGTCCGGAGGCGACATCGACCTCTTGCACCATGCTGTCAAAGACGACATCGTCTTTGACACCGCCAAACCTCCGGAGATCCACCGTCTTTTGCGCATAGGCGGTGATCAGCGCAGTGCCCTCTGGAGTGAGCGTGAAATCGTGCAGGTCGACTCCGATCGGGCTGTCACCATTGACGATCGCGATCTCGCGGTACGAGGTGTCAAGGATCACCCCGACGCCGTTGCCGGTTCCACCGGTGATCTCTCCGCGCCAATAGGTAAGCACCGGCGCGCCGGCGTAGCGTTGCACCCGCAGGTTCGTGGCGAAGTGCGCAAGGGGAGCGAACCAGACCAGCTCGCCGCTCTGGTCGAGGATCATCAAACCCTCCTGCCCGAGACCGTTCTGAATCGCGAGCTGCTCGTTCACGCCGCGTTGGGCGGGAACGATGCTCGGGGTGAGGAAGATGTGGCCCGAGTCATCGAGCGGGCCGATATTGGTGATATGCACCTTCATCGGATCAAGATCAGGACGCGAATGGAACTGTGGCAGATGAACCGTCTTGACGATCTGCCGGGCGCGCGGTCTCGGACGTGGCCATGCGTATCCGATCGCTCCTGCTCCGCTCAGCGCGGCGATGCCCGCTATCCCCTTCGTCGCGTATCCAAGAAGTGTGCGCCGCGACATGACGCGCCGATGACGGTGCGAACGCGATCGATTCGTATCTGTTGGGTATTCGTCATTCATGGACAAGATCTCTCGGTGCCTCTCCAGTAGCGCTCGAGCCCGCGCATCCGCCACAGCTCCCACGCGCGACCCAAGTGGTTCGCACAGTTCACTCCAACGATGCATTGCCGTAGAAGATCATTCCCCGGCAGTGCGCAAATACCAAGGATCTCCCGGTGAGGAGATTGTGAAGAATCTTCCAACCGTCGCCCGTGAACTCCGGGGGAGTGAAGATCTCGGCGTCCGAAATGAGGAGCGCGATCGTTCGCCATCCAAATTGACGTGATGCCTGCGCAATGTCGGTGACTTGGCTGCCCTACTCCAACCCATCGAGCAGTGGCGGACGCGGGAGAAATGACGTCGTCACGGACTCGAACTGTGCGCTTGCCCACAGGAGCTCCCGGTCGCCGGCGGGCGGCCCGACGAGCTGGACTCCGACGGGAAGGCCGTCCGCGGTCATGCCGATGGGAAGGGAGATCGCCGGCAGCGCCGTCGTCGAGATGAGGTAGCACGATGCCATCCACTCGAGATAGTCGCCCATCTCGCGCCCGTCGACGACGGGGGGATACTCCCATGCGACGGGAAAGGGTGGTACCTGACTGACGGTGAGACCAAGGAGGTCCACCCTCGAGAAGAACTCGTGCATCCGGGCAAAGATCACCCGTTGTTCCAACTTCGCCCGATCGACCTGTGCCGATGTGAGCGACAGACCGATCTCGACGTTCCAGCGGATGGCCTCCTTCACCGATTCAGGGTGGTTCCTCACCATCGGTGCGAACGCCTCCGCGAACTGATGGGCGCGAAGGACTCGAAACACCTCGTCTGCCCCCGAGAGATCGGGCAGATCCTCGACGACCTCCCAGCCGAGCTCCTCAAAGACTGCGGGACACCGACTGAGGACCCGTCGTACCTCCGGATCGATCGGAAACGCCCCTCCGAGATCGGGTGACCAGGCGATGCGTCGACGCCGGTGCCCGTTCGCAGGCTCCCAGGCGAAGTAGTCCTTGGGAGGTGACAGGGAATAGTCCACGCGCGCGTCCGCGCCGGCGATCGCCTCGAGCATCAGGGAGATGTCACCGACAGACCGGGCGATCGGGCCCGCAACACTCAACCGTTCGTCGCGCACACTCGCCGGGAGATTGGGGACGCGACCAAATGATGGTCGCATGCCGAAAACGCCGCAGAACGAGGCCGGATTGCGCAGCGATCCGCCCATGTCGCTCCCGTCGGCGATCGGGTGCATCCCGAGGGCGACACCGACTGCGGCGCCACCACTGCTTCCTCCTGCCGACCGCGCCAGGTCATAGGGATTGTGCGTTGTGCCGAACACCGTGTTGAACGTATGCGAGCCCGCCGCAAACTCCGGGGTGTTCGTCTTTCCGATGCTGATGACGCCGGCGTCATGGAGCCGCTCAATGACGAGATCATCCGCGTCGGGAACGTTCTTCGCGAGAAGTGGAGAGCCGAACGTCGTTCGGATCCCCTTGGTGCGATGGGTGTCCTTGTGCGCCACCGGAAGACCATGCAGCGGTCCCAGCGGTTCACCCGAGAGCGTCCTCGCATCCGCTCTTTGCGCTGCCTCTCTTGCCTGCTCGGGGACGAGCGAGACGAAGGCATTCACGCGCGGGTTGAACCTTTCGATCTGCGCGAGGTGCGCTTCGAGGAGCTCGACGCACGAGATCTCGCGACGCTTGATCATCGCGACCATCTCGCGGGCACTCTTGAGACAAAGCTCAGCGTCTTCCATGAACTGTGTATAGCCCGATTGCGACCGCGAGCGCATCTTTTGTGGCCAAGAGACTTCGTCGTTCGCGCCAACAGCGTGCCCACCGGGGTGAACGATCTCGGCGGCCCGCGATCGTGTGGCACCTCCACGGATTCTCCGCAGACTTCCCAGCGAGATTGATAGCGTCGGACGAGAGGAGCGCCGGGTGGATCGGTCGTGACGTTCATCACCGCCGCCGGGCCGGGGAGCGACAGGAAATGCAAACATTCGAATCTGCCAGCAGCACGGTCATCGGATCGATCGCGCGGTCGTACGAGCCCGTCGTCGATGCGGGCGAGCCGCATCAACTCGCGCGTCCAATGCACAGCGAGCTTTCGGTCTTTCCTCCGCCGCCGGGATTCGTCTGGGAGCAGTACGTGATCGAGGGATCGATCGGTCAGCATGCGTTCAAGACGCTGCTCCAGATTGTGCAACCCCGCGATCCCGGGGTTGCCTCGCGCGTCGCGGTGCTCGAACCATGGCATCGCGCGGGCTACTGGACGCTCTATTCGAAGGTCCAGCGATACCTCGCGCGCGAGCACCACTCCGCGGCGATGGTGGTCGCGAATCCAAAGGTGCTCGAGAGCTTCATCAAGCCATCCAATCCCGGACGATTCGACGACCTGTTCCTCCCCGACCTCGAGAACACCGACTCCGAGGTGATCGCCCAGGCGGGAGCGCTCATCAAGAGCGGCGCCTTCGACGGCGTCCATCCGCGCAGCGTTGTACTCGGGGGACAGTCCACCGAGGGCTACTGGGTACGTCGCTACATCCAGCAGGAGCACGGTCGCGCACTCTTTGACGGGGCGTCGGTGTTCGATGGCTACTACCCGGCGCAGTCGGCGCTCAGCAGTCCTCGTGGAGTCATCGCCGACCTCAACGTGCCCGTCATCGAGGTCCAGGGCGAGAGCGAACTCCTGCGGTCGTTCGCAAAGGGAAGGTCGGGTGCGGACTACCGCCGCGAGGACGCGGAGTTCTATCGCCTCTACGAGGTTCCCGGGATGCCGCACGTGTGCACGAGGAGGGGTGCGAGCGCGGAGCGACTCGCCTCCATGACCTGCGAGTGCTCGAACTGGTCGGACTTCCCGCTCTTTGAGGTCCACCACGCCTGTCTTGACAATCTCATTGCGTGGGTCGATCGCGGCGTACCCGCGACGTCGGCGCCGAGAATCGAGACAAATGAAGACGGAAGCGTGATCATCCGCGACGAGTTCGGCAACGCCCGAGGAGGGCTTCGGACGAGCTACTTCGAGGTTCCCAAGGCAACGATCCACGCAACGTGCGGGCCGACGCCCGAAGATTTCAGCGGCGACCGATGCGACTTCCTCGCATGGGAGGAACCCTTTGACGCCTCGACACTGACCCGGCTCTACCGTTCGCGCGAGGTGTACGCGTCAAAGGTCAACGCGGCGCTCGATGAGTTGGTTGCGCGCCGCTGGTATCTCGAGGACGATGCGCGCGAGCTGCGCGATGAGGCCGAGCAGTTCGACTGGAGTCGCGATCGCGGCTAGACCGCGCAACCGCGCCATATCGAATTACCGATTGCCGACCGCTAGCTCAGGAGTTGGTC
>DAIDIA010000052.1 GCA_027459565.1 Acidimicrobiaceae bacterium
AACCTCGTCAAGCAGCTGCTTGATCATCGATCCGATGCGCATCACCTTGGCCGGCCGTTCGACTGATTCGTTCTCCTCGGGATTACCCCCCGTCTGCTCGTCAAGGGGACCCGTCACGACGATCGTCGGCTCGGCCGCAGCTTTTACCTCACCATTGACACGGTCGAGGGGGATGTTGATCTCGCTCATCTTCGGCTTCGCCACGCTTCCAATTAGGTGCTCGAATCGAGTTCGAGGCTTGTCGAATTGATACACCACCGCTGCCCGGTCTCCATCGGACCGTCATCGAAGAGATGCCCGAGGTGTCCCCCGCACGACCGGCAGGTCACCTCGATGCGCACCATGTTATGGCTGGTGTCCTCGCGAAGCTCCACGCGCTCGGCATCCAGCGGTGCCGAGAAGCTCGGCCATCCGGAGCCGGAATCGAACTGCGACTCGGAGGAAAACAGCGCCGCCCCACATCCCGCGCAGCGGAACATTCCGGAATACACCGGATGCGTGTATTCGCCTTCGAACGGCCGGTCCGTCCCCTTCTCCCTGAGGACGCGAAACTGCTGGGGAGTGAGGCGCTGACGCCATTCGTCCTCGCTCATCGACGCTCGCTGCTCTCCGGTTGCCATACCAGACAGGGTAGCGATTCCCTGCGTGCACCGCACACGGGCAGATCGAGACCGGCGTGGTGCCCCCCCTTGGCCGTGCCCGTCAGACGAGTGGCCATGGATAGGCCCGGTAATCATCCTCGGGGGCCGGAAAGGTTCGGACCTCGAGATAGAACGCAGCCCGTTCGCAAAGCGCAGCCACCTCCGCGGGATCGAGGAGGTCGATCAGGCGGCTGGGGAGCTCGCCACAGACGGTCTCGCATGCCTCAAGCACGCAATCGGGAAGCACCTCGCCCGCAAAGTCCCACATCACGGTGCGGAGTTTGTTGGAGACGTGGAAGCACAACCCGTTGTCGATACCCCAGATCCTGCCGGATCGGTCGATCAGGAGATGCCCGCCCTTTCGGTCGGCATTGTTGGCCAAAAGATCAAAACCCGCAATCAGTTTCAGCGCGGGTTCATGCGCTCCGGACTCCATCAGGGTGAAGTAGTGCTCGGCGAAATCCGCGTCGATGAAGCGCTGGAGCGAGCCCGGACCAAGCGGGGCGTCGTCGCGTTCGACCGTCTCGGGAACCACGGCGAGCCCCGTCAGTACCGAAAGCTCATAGGCGGCGACCTCGCGACGGAAGAGACCGCCGGGAAAGTCCCTCAGCGGCCGCTCACCCCGCCACGGCTTGTAGATGGCCCTGCCCTCAAGGTCGTCAAGGTGGAGCTCGACGAGGAAGGTGGCATTCGAGCTCCACGGCATCTGGCCGAGGATGGTGACCGCGCCGGACGAAAGCAGCCTCAGCCACTCTTCGGTCCCACTGACCGCAGGACTCACGTGCGAGGAGCACCGTGACCATTGGTGCGTGGACAGTTGTGCCCGCGGGGGTCAAGCGGAAAACCGCATAACGGACACGGCGGCCTGCCGGATTCGACGAGTCTCGTGCCAAGGATCGCGAGACCGACCGCCTGCTCGCGTGTCAAGGAGAATCGCGCCTCGGCGCGCTCCTCGACGTCGTCGTCTCGCAAGACCTCCTGGGCCATGAGCAAGATCCGGTCCCGGTCGGCATCGTACGCGACGCCAAGACCGCCGACGACAAAGGTGGCGTCGATGAAGACCTCGAGATCTGCCTCGCCCTCGTCGTCGATGTGTCCAGGTCGCGCGAGATCCTGGAGGAGCTCTCCCAGATGGATCGCCAGCGCGGCGACCTGCTGCTTTTCCACCTTG
>DAIDIA010000053.1 GCA_027459565.1 Acidimicrobiaceae bacterium
GGATGCGTTCCTCGAGAGCGATCTCGGAGTTCGCCGTGCGCTCGAGGGCCTCGGTTGTCGCGGTGACAGGCTGAGCGCGCGCGATTATGCAAAGGCATGGCGGCCCTGGCGGGCCTATGGCCTGATGCATCTCTGGAACACGCATCAACAGGGCACGCCAAAGACGGTCCAGAAAGGGACGAAATGAAGAGCACTCCACAATCGAGAGTACGACGCCCGTCGCGTCGCCAGAGATTTGCCGTACCAAGAGAGGAGCGACTCTTCTCGAACGTCAAAACAC
Source organism: Acidimicrobiaceae bacterium (assembly GCA_027459565.1). Taxonomy (GTDB): domain Bacteria; phylum Actinomycetota; class Acidimicrobiia; order Acidimicrobiales; family Bog-793; genus CAIVND01. The sequence goes on from DAIDIA010000053.1 coordinate 281, forward strand.
CGGTTGGAGCAATGCTCGTCGTGAGTGACGGAGCGAGTGTCGTCGAACTTCATCTCCCAGGGCGCAAATCATCCGGACAACTCCCCGCGCACTACCGCAGGGATGACCGGGTGCTCAGGCCGGCGGCGGATGAGATCGCCGCGTACTTTGATGGAGACCTCACGGAGTTCACCGTCGCGCTCGCGCCTTCTGGCACCGACTTCCAGCGCTCGGTCTGGAACGCCCTCTGCGAGATCGAATACGGCACCGTCTCGACCTATGGCGAAGTCGCCGCGGCAGTCGATCGCCCGAGAGCTCCGCGGGCGGTCGGCATGGCCAATCACGTCAACCCGATCGCGCTCATTATCCCGTGTCACCGCGTCATCGGAGCGAACGGGACACTCACCGGATACGCGGGCGGCCTTGATCTCAAGAGGGCGCTTCTGTCACACGAGGCGGCGGTTCGCGCCGGCGAGCGACCGGACTGGGGCCGAGAAACTCGACGCAAGGCGCCCGGTTCTTTGGCATCGAACCGAGCGTGACCGGCGCAGCGCCGCGGGTGAGGTCGCATGCCAGACAGCCCTTGCGATATGGCAGCTATCCCACCGCGATGCATTTGAGCGCCCGAATGTTTCGTCGAAATCCCTTTGCGCCTTGGCCGCGGCACCCAATATCTCTCGGGTTCGCGTAACATCGCTACGCAACGGACCTCTGTCTAGGAGAATCGGTCATCGATAAGCGCTGGTTCCTTGATATCAATCGCTTCGCGGTGCAGACGCCATGGGCACACTCGGTGATGAAGTTCCTCGCGGTCTACGGCGTGGGGATATTCGCTGTGCTCGTGCTGCTCGCGTGGCGCTCCGCACGCCAGAGTCCAAACGCGCCAAGGGCAGTCGCCGCCACCGCCTGGGCAGCCATCGGGACCGTCGCAGCGGTTGGCATCAACCAGATCATCGTCGCCAACGTGCATCGCGCCCGGCCCTACGCGGTGCTGTCGGGTATCGAGACCCTCGTTGCCCGGACGCACGATCCATCCTTTCCCTCAGACCACGCGCTGACCGCGGGCGCGGCTACCGCGGGACTCTGGATCATTGCGCACTACACAGCGAGGACGGTTCGGGTACTCGCGATCATCGCCAGCCTGCTCTCATTGCTCGTTGCCTTCGCGCGCGTCTACGTCGGAGCGCACTACCCGAGTGACGTGGCAGTCGGCCTCGCGATCGGCGCTGCAATCATGATCATCGGATGGCTTCTCTTGGGCGGTATCTTGTCCTTCGTCGCGAAGGTCATCGGAAAGATCCCGATGCTGCGATGGATCATCAGCGCGTCAGACGGACCATACCGAAGGCGGGCGATGCTGACACCGCCCCTGGATTGATCGTCGACGGAGCGCACTGACCGAATGTGCCCGTGCCCTCAACAGCAGAGTCCCCTTTCACGGTTTGAGAGTCTCAGGAGGTGAGTCTGGCTGTCGCGAGGGTAACTCCCGCGGCGTCGACGAGGCTGGCGGAACGGACGTGCGATGAACTGTCCTTGAGTGGCACGCCCCAGGCACCGTGACCTTGAATCAGGTCGAACCTGCCGACCGTCGCGACGTTTCCGCTGGTAGACGTGACCTCGCACCATACCGTCCCCGACCAGTTCGCGTCCCCGACGCTCATGAACATCCATGCAGGACTTCCACTCGCAAGGTACACATATCCGATCGCACGACCTCCCGATACGAGCCTCGCCTCCGTGAGGTTCGCGGATTGACTAGCGGGACCACCGCTCGTGTGACCTGTTGCTATGACGCCGATACCGAACCCGAACAGAACTGCCACCGCCGCAGCGGCGGCCATCGCGGCGAGCCTGATTCGACGTCGCCGCAAGCTGACCGAACGCTCACCCAGCCTTTTCGCGAGGCGCGACTCAAAACCGAGCGGCGGATCGATCTCGGGAGCGAGGGCGAGCAAAGCGTCGGCGACGAGGACATCCTCCTCAAGTTGGGCCGAGCACTTCGAACACGTTTGAAGGTGCTCAAGCATCTCGGCGCGCCGGCGACCTGATACGAGCCGGAGCGCAAACTCGCTCAAATCCTCGCGAATGGCCGCGCAGGCCTTCGGATCAATCTGATCGGTGCTCATTGAACCTCCAGTCTCGTCATATTCGTGCGAAGTCGCGCCATTCCGAGACGCAGACGACTCTTCGCCGTACCGAGGGGAATTGATTCAAGCTCCGCGATCTCTGCGGCCGTACGGCCATACATCGTGGCGAGCACTACGGACCGTCGCTGCTCGAGCGGAAGTGTTGCAAGAGCAGCCCTCGCCCGTCGCGCATCTTCATCGACAAGTGCAGCCTCTTCGGGAAGTCGATACCCGCTCACGAGCTCGAAGAAGACCCGATCTTCTGATGGAATCGGAATGGCGCGTCGCACCCGGAGGGAGTCAATCGCGAGATTCCGTGTGATCGTGAGGGCCCAGGTTGCGACGCTTCCGCGACGCTCGTCATAGATCGACGCGTGTCGAAAGATCCGGAGAAAGGCCTCCTGAGCGATGTCCTCTGCGATCCCTGAATCCCCCACAAGTGTCACCGCGAGGCCGAAAAGGCGCCGCTGAAACCGCCGGACAAAGGCGACGACGGCCTGTTGATCTCCATCGGCCAGCGCGCCGAGCAGCGCCTCGTCTGAGACCTCGCCAGCACTCTGTGTCGAAATTCTGCCCATCACATCGATCCCTTCGACGGGTATACGGGCGATAACGGCAAATGGATCACCGCATCTTCAGAGGACTCGTGCACCCCAAGGGTACGCCGCTCAATTCAATCAGTCAGAGCCTTGACCCGTTCCGTGATCTTTGCCAAGGTGTTGGGACCCGAAACGATTGGACGACATTATGCGACGCACGCTTGTGGCAGGACTCTTTGCAACGACGCTGTTGGCCACAACCGCTGGCCCCGCAATCGCCAGCGACCTCTACGGCCAGATGCCAGGCGCCACACGTTCGATGTCCAATACCCCCTGCGCGGGACACGGATCGTTCGGTGCGTTTGGAAAGACCTACAACTTCGGCGCGGGAATCGTCAACCTGCCGGGGTATCCGACCGGACCAAATGGTGTGGGGGCAAGCGGTACGGCGACCGGCGCCAACAACTCCGGACTGTGTGGCAACGCCCAGTAACGCCTGCCGCAGTTTGGCGCATTGCGTCGCCGTGGCGTTTTATGCCAGACAATGGCGCCTCCACACCTAGGTCTACGCGCGGAGTCGCGCAGTCGTTGATGAGATAGTGCCGAGCAATCCCCCACGATCGGGCAACGTCTCCTATCGACCGAAGTGTTCCTACCAGACACCCGGAAGCAGGCGCCATGGCACCTGGGCGCGGAACGCGCCGTAACTCCCATTGGCCATGAGCAGACGCTCTTCGACCAATGCGCGCCCGACATTGCAGCTCATGGCGAACGAAAAAACAAGTGCGTTGCGCACGGAGATGCTCTGCAGGAGATATCCAAACTGCAGCAGGAAATATGAGGCATAAATAGGGTGACGGACAAGGGAGTACGGGCCACGTCGCACGAGCCCGCGGTCTGCAGCGGCAAATCCAAAGGAACGGCCCAGGAATGCAAGGGACAAAATGCAGATTGCGAGGCCAAGGAGCTGCAGCAAAAGCCCTGCGTCAATCCCCCATTGGGGATGCGCGCCAACGGGCCGAAAGAGCACCCCTGCAAACGTTCCGCCGAAGGCAAGCAGCCAGTCATTCCACCGATGGCTCGTCGCGTGCGCCCGGCGTCGGATGAGATATGCGATCACAATCCAGGTCTGTTCGACCAAGAGGACTGCACCGATCGGGCGATGCGTCTCCAGGTAGTTTCTGAAGGTGACCTGCGCAAACAACGCCGCGCCGGCAGCCCCGCAGAGGTTGGTCGAGATGACGACGAGCCGGCGAACCGAGGCGCCCTGAAATACACGGGCCACGCGAGAGCTCTGCACAATTCGCCGCATCTCCGATCGCACGACGCAAGGCTCAAACAAGTGCGTGAGCGATCGATCTCGGACCTCGCGAAGTCCGAGATCGAGGCCGCCAATTAGCTGGCGGGCCACTTGTCCGTCGCCTCGAGTCGCCTGCCGATGATCGCGTCGACGCTGAACCGACCCGCTCCGACCAACGCCACCGTCAGGGCGAGCACGCCTATCGCAATATTCAGCTCATAGCCAGGGTGCAACGACGCGGAATTGAAACCACTCACCCACGTGACGGTAATCATCGCCATCACCATGTCACCAAACAGCGCAAGCCCAACAAACCGCGATATGAAACCGAACGCCAGAGCAATCCCACCTCCAAGCTCCATCACTCCTCCGAACACTGCGAAGAATCCGCCAGGGTTGAGGTGGGCAGTCTCGGAGAAGAATACGGCAGTCTGATGGATACCCGGACCGTTGAATGCTCCAAAGAGCTTTCCCGCCCCGTAGTAGATGAAAATCCACGCCAGAACGACGCGGATCGCCAAGAGCGCAAGGTCGAATGAGAGATCCGCACGCCGGATACCGAGACAGGCCATCATCAGGACGCGAGTCCGTCGCCGCTTGATCGGCTGCGAGACAGACTCCATCAGATCACCGCGATCCCTCTGCGGCCCCGGGCTCGACCGCCGAACGAGAATCCCGGTCGCCCGCGCGCTGATCACGCTCTTCGAACCAGCGAAGAGCGGGGTTACGAATCGACGGGGGTTTGAAACTGACCTCCGTCGGCCGAAACGGAGCCATGAGCTGGATAGCAAATACACGGAGCAGATTCGGTCGCGTGCCCATCTGTTCGACGATCAGGGGACGTCCCGGGAGACCGGTGTCAATTCGGATCGTCTCAGATGTCGGAAACACCGCGCGGTGAAAAAGTTGATCCCAGACTGTCAATGCGAAGCCAAGATTGACATCCTGGGGTCCCACGAGCCGGTGGTGAATCCGGTGATAGTTCGGGCTGACGAGTATACGCCCGAGAAATCCGAATCCCAGATTGGTATTCGAGTGCGCGAAGGCGACAATGCATCCGTAACCGACGAGAAGAGCAGTTGGCAACGCGCCATTGGAGACAAGCATGACTCCCGGAATCAATGCGAGGAGATAGGAGACGTGAATGAGCGGGTGCGTGCGAAATACCGTCAGGACGTTCAAATCCTCCTGAGAGTGATGCAGTTCGTGAAAACGCCAAAGCATCTGGATGCGGTGATTTGCAAGATGAACGTACCAATTGCAGCCATCCATCACCACGAAGATCGCCACGATCACCACCCAGCGCGGCACGATGCCGATTCTCGGGATGATGATCCACGGGAACATCTTGGTGACGATCGCCGAAAAAGAGAGCGTGAGAGCCGTCACGAGTGGCAGGACGATCACTGCGTTGAACACGGCGTAGAGGAGATCTTGCCGGTACCCGCGGGCGAAACGCGGTCTGATTTGGGCCGGGCGCAACCGCTCGACGACAAGAATCATCCCGATGACCACGAGCGAGATCGGGCCGACAACGACAACTCGAAGACTCTTCCACGAGCCGACGAATCCCTCACCACCCCAGCGGTTGGTCCAACCTATGGCGACAAGGGCTGTTGCCAGCGCGGCGACAACGAGCGCCGGAATGTATACGCGCTCCGTGACCGCGGGCCAAGCCCACTCCTCGCTCTGGCGCGTTGATCCGATCGCTGCCTCCGCCTGAGGAGGGGCGGCAGTCGCTAGCGCGGGTGACATCCGAACCCCCTCGAATCGGTGACCCGCACTAGAACGCGATCCCCCCGGAACCCGCAGTCGTCGTGACGGTAGAGCCTGAGGTCGGAGAGGTACTCACGGTCTTAGCCTTGACGGTCACGAATGTCGACCACTTTCCCCACTTGTCGGTGATGTTTCCGTGCACCTGTCCCGCTGCCCGGTCCCCGACAAACCAGTAGAGGGGCCGTCCGAAGTAGGTTACCTGGATAGCGCCATTTGAACGCCTGACGCTCCCGAGCTTCTTGGCATTCACACCGGGACCCGCAGTTGCTCTCTTGACGCCCCTGGGCAGCGTGATTGCGGGCCAGATCTTCAGACATGCCTGGGTGCACGCGGTCTTGCTCGGTACCAGGGTGTAGATCGTCCTGCCGTCCACAAGAATTGTGCCAAGCTTCGCGTTCTTCGCCGTCGAGATGACGACTTTCGCGACCGTACGCCTCGTCGCCGCGCTCGCGGCACCCACCCCGAATGCCGACGCCGTCATAGCTCCGGAGGCGAGAAGCGCAGCTGCAACAGAGGCAACCAACGGCCAGTGGCCAGAGCCTCGCATTTCGTTCGACTGTTCCATGTCGTCTGTCTCCTCGTGCTCATCGATGTCACATGTGAGAAGAACCCCATCAAGCAGTCTCGCCGACAACGCACGATACCGCCCAATAGCGCTCCATGTCACCCGGTACTACGCAAGCGATCGACAAAGGGATCACTCCTCGGGGAAGATAAAATTGCCTGTTGCAATTCCGGGGTGTCGGCGGGTACGCAAATTCCCGTCGCGGTGGCTCGAGACACAGTCCCCCATCGATTCTCAACTCCAGATGGGACAGATCTGTAGTGAGCACGCGAGCGCTGGCAAACTATCGATCTGTACTTGGTGTTCCGACATGTCGGAGGAGTCGTCGCGCCAGCTCTGCCGAGGGTCGCGTACCGGACCAGATTGCACGTATCGATCGATTCAACTTCAGGTCACTCACCTCGACCTCCACCAACCTTCCCTCGGCGAGGTCGGCACTGACCGCAAGCCGGCTGAGGACTCCAGGGCCGATTCCTGACGCAACCGCGGCCTTGATCGCGGTCGTCGACCCCACCTCGACCAGTGCCATGGCCCCATGGCCATGGTCCGCAAGTTCTCGCTCCAGAACCTCACGCGTCCCTGAGCCCATTTCACGAAGCACCAGCGACGTACCGGCGAATTCGGCAAATGCAATCGGTCGCGTTGCACGCGCCCAACGATGCGATGGCGATACCACGACAAGGAGATCATCGTGCTGGATCACCTGGGAATGGAACTCGCCTGGAACGCTCCACCCCTCGACAAAGCCGAGATCTGCCCCGTTCGCGCGCATCACCTCGACGACGTGCTCGGAGTTTCCCATCTGCAATGAGACGGCGGCCTCGGGTTCAGTGCGCCGCATCCAGTTCAACCATTCGGGAACGAGATATTCGGCAACGGTCATGCTCGCGACGATGCGAAGCTGTGTCCGACCCTCTGATCGTGTCGCGGACACCGCGCCGAGCAGGTTCTCCGCGTCACTCAGCAGCGCCGCGCTCGACTGCACGACGACCACACCGGCTGGCGTCAGTCGGGCCCTGCCCGATGAGCGGTCGAGAAGCTCGAGGCCGAGCGTGTGTTCGAGCGACCGGAGCCGAGTGCTCGCAGCCGGCTGGCTGACTCCGTGCACCTGCGCCGCGCGCCCGATGGAGCCGAGTTCCGCCACACTCCGCAAAAGGTCGAGCGAGCGAAGATCGGGGACGGGCTCGCGCAAAGGCATAAGAGAAAGTTATACCCCGGAACGGTTTTGCCGCCTTTTCGGAGGTCGCGAAGCGGTTCAGACTCTCGGAGTGCCCAATCCGATCCGCGGTGACATTCGAGCCCAAGCGCCCCGGGAGGCGACCGACCAGCCCGGCAGGAGATGGAGACTCGATCGGCTCCGAGCGATCCTTCCGGGACTCGGCCTTGCGCTCGCGCTTGGCGCGGTCGCCACCGCGCTCGGACATCTTGCGCCGGTCGTTGGCGCTCCGGTCATTGCGGTCGTACTGGGCATCGCCATCGCAAGCGTGCGCCAACTTCCCGCTGGACTTCGCCCGGGCCTCACCTTCGCGGGAAGGACGGTGCTCCAGAGCTCGATTATCGTGCTCGGACTCGGACTCTCGTTTCGCGAGGTGCTCTCTACGGGAATCTCGTCTCTGCCCGTACTCCTTGGTTCCCTTGGCGTCGCGTTGATCGGGGCACCGGTGATCGGTCGCGCGCTTGGGGTCGGACGCGACCTCCGCACGCTGATCGGCGTCGGCACCGGCATCTGTGGAGCATCGGCGATTGCGGCAACCGACGCGGTGATCGGCGCGGCGGTGATCGACGTCTCCTACGCGATCGCGACGATCTTTGTCTTCAACATCGTTGCGGTGCTCACCTTTCCGGCGATCGGTCACCTGCTGCACCTCTCGCCGGGTGGCTTCGGACTCTGGGCGGGGACCGCGATCAACGACCTCTCATCTGTCGTTGCCGCCTCATCGATCTTCGGTCATGGCGCAACGTCAAGTGCTGTCGTGGTCAAGCTGACAAGGACGCTGATGATCATTCCCATCTCGGTCACGTTGGGCATCGCAAGATCAAGGTCTGCTCGAAGACCCGGCCAGGACAAACCGCGTGCGTTCACCCTCCGGCTCCTCCGTGGCGCGCTCCCCCTCTTCATTGGATGGTTCCTCGTCTCTGTCAGCGCGAACACCGTCGGTATTGTCCCCGTGCACTGGCATTCGGACATCACCGCGGTCGCCCAGCTGCTGATCACTGTTGCACTCGGCGCCATCGGCCTCTCCGCGCGCGCACGCGACATCGTCCAGTCGGGACTACGCCCATTGGCGCTCGGTGCACTCCTCTGGCTGCTCGTCGGAGCCTCCTCGATCGGGCTCCAGCATCTCCTCGGACTCGGTCACGCCTAGATTTCCCGTTGCGGGCTGACTATTCAGGTCGGAGCACGCGCCCGGGCACCACAACCGTGTTGGCGAGATGGCCAAACATCTCAATCAGCCGGCGGCGCACATCGTCGGGAAGCGGTCCGCCACGGAACGCCCGGATGTTCTCCTCGAGATGGGCGACACTTCCGGTTCCCATGAGAACAACGTGCACACCCGGCTC
>DAIDIA010000054.1 GCA_027459565.1 Acidimicrobiaceae bacterium
CGCCGCGAGGACAACTCTTCAGCGAGGCTAACTACCGTGAGAAGAAGCACCGCAAACGCGAGAGGCAAAATGGAAATCATGCCCATCACTCGCTCCTTTCCTCGCGCCGAATGCCCCAAGCACAGACCACGCCACCGAGCACCATAAGGGAGAGTATCATCCGCCAGGGCAGGTCTGCAAGACGGCTTCCGCGAGCGGCATCTGTCGGACTCTTAACCGTCTGCTCTGCGGTGAGGCGGATTGGAATCTGCTGGTCATCGGACGGAACTGGCGAACCGAGTCGTCCAGCGATGCCAGCCCGCGGAAGCGCCTGGTTGGCTACGAACCCCAGATGAAGTGCGGGACCAACCGCCCCACGTATCGTCGTGGTGTAGGTTGCTCTGCTGATGGCCGCAGGTTCGTTCCTCAAGCCATCGACGATTGGATCAAGAAAGCCGAAGGCAATGATAAGTAGGCCGACGTCTCGGAGGATCTCGCCAATCATTTCGTTGCGTGTTTTCCGCTGCCGCTTGCGCACCTTCCTTGCTCGCGGTGCCTTCTGAGGCGCCGTCGGGGATGCCAGCTGTTCGACTATCGACGCCGCCGCAGACGACGTGACGGGCTGCACACCCACCGGAGTCGTTGAGACCGCGGGTACTCCTGGCCCTACGCTAGGAATCGACATCGGCTGGGAGGGCTTCCCGGTGTCCTCGGGCATTCGGCCGGCCTAATGCTGCGCGTCCTCGCCGGCAACGACCTTCCTGATCTCACTCCAGCCGAAGGTCTCCTTATCGTCCAGTTTTCCGATCAGAGACAGGGCGCCCTTCAGCCACTGGGCAAAGACGCTCCTCGGCATCGCCACCTGAGAAAAGACCCGAGCCGTCACCGTCGGCGGCGCACCTCCTGGACCGTTGTTCCCGCGCGGCCCATTGTTGGTGTTGACTTGGAAGTCGCCGGGATTAAGGTCAGAGGCGCTGGCCACCGAGACCAGTGCTCCTGTAGAGAGCAGCGAACTTGTCAGTGTCGCTGCGAGCAGTCGCGTTGAAAGTCTCCGCACGGAGCACTCCTCTCGATCTGGAATTTCTGCATGCTCAGAAGGGCAAAGGCCCTCCGAGAATATATTTCACGCCGAATAAGTATTCGCGGATGGATTAGCTCTTGTAACCCATGCCAATTCGCCACATCGATGCATGCGCCGTCGGACTGCTTTGATTTCTCATGGACGACCTCTTGAGACCTCTCCGCCGTTGTCATCTTGACGAGTTCAATCGTTGACCATCGACAGTATCGACGTCGCGGTCCTTCGATTCGGCACAGGATGTACTCTCGGATCGGGGAAATGAAAGGAAGTTCACACGGAGTTTCTCGAGAGTTCAAATTCTCGCGTTTGCGATCCTTGTACCTTCAACGAGTGACTCGAGTTTGGACCACACAACACTCTTCGCAACCCGATCGCGCCCGATGAACGAACCAAAGCCGCAGTCGGTACCCGCCATGACCCGGTCTGCTCCGACGACGCTGGCGTAGGCTCCGAGTCGTTGAGCGACGAGCTCCGGGTGTTCCACAAAGTTCGTCGTGGTATCGATGACGCCGGGCACGAGGTACTTGTCCTCGGGAAGTTTGAAGTCCTCAAAGACCTTCCATTCATGTCCATGCCTCGGGTTCGAGGCCTCGAGCACAATCCCTGCCGGCGCGGCCCTGGTGATGAGATCGACGATGTCACCGAGCGGCACGTCGGTTGTGTGGGGAGATTCATAGTTGCCCCAGCACAGATGAAATCGCATCTTCTCTGAAGGCAACCCCGCAACACCGCTGTTGAGCGCCTCGACACCTGTCGCTATCTCTCGACGGAATTCCTCGATGCTCAGATTCTGGAAGACACTGTTGTGACTCATTGCAAAATCTGGACAATCGAGCTGCAAGGTGATGCCAGCGTTGACGATCGCCTGGTATTCGGGCCGCATTGCATCGGCAATCGCGTGGAGATAATCGGCTCTGGTGGGGTAGTACTGGTTTTCGAAGAACATGCCGATGAGCCCCGGGCTCGCAGCGGTCATGAAGAGGTGATCGTGGGGGACTCCTGCCGCATCGGCTGCAGCCGTGAGATTCGCGATGTCAATGTGCACTGCATCGGGGTTGATGAGTCGAATCGGAGAGCTGCAAGGAGGCAACTTTGCACTTGGTCGTCCGCGCAACTTGACAGAGAGCTCGACGAAATCCTCGTGCCCCTGCAAGTCGTTGCTCTGCGGTCGGGCGGTTGCCTCTCCCTCGAAGCCCGCAAGTCGGTCGCTGACGTAGGTGGAATATCCGGTCTTGCCCTGTTCGCCATCGTTGACGATGTCGATTCCGAGGCTTTGCTGGATGGAGACGACCTCCGCGACCGCTTCTGTTGTTGCCTTTGCAAGACTGTCGGGAACGTGACCGCCCTCAAGTTCGATCAAGAGCCGCGTCTGCTCCTCGGACCGCGGAAGGCTCCCCGTGTGAGTTGTCTGGATGTTCGCCATCTCTCCCCCTAAACGCTATTGACAGTTCCTCGAGCAAGAAGTCGTGCCGCAATGCTACGAGAAGAACCGGGGCCACACGAATGTTCGTCGGTCTTGGTTCCCACGGGCAGCCCGCGGTGACGTGACGGACCAAGGACCATGTGAAATCTGTCAGATGCATTTTTGCGCGTCATTCCAAGGTCGTGCGCGCAACCAACTATGCCCGCGGGAATCTTCCATTGGCGAATTCCCGTGACTCGGGCATTGCGTCGACGCATGAATTTTTCGTGATTCCTCGGAGGGTTCGATGCTGCTTCAACCGAGGATCGCGTGCGGATCCGTGCAGACATTTTGCGTGACCGCTGTGATCAAGAGTGTTGACCTAGCATTGGTCCGTTTAGTTTCGCGTGGCGGGACTCTGTGCGCGATGAATTTTTGAAAGCTCGCGAAGTTCAGCATGAGAGGTAGCGCTCTGGTCCGGTAGAGGTAGAACTGGCTGCAGCAACGGGGGAAGGAAATGGCAGATCGAGGTGGTGCCGGCAGCGGACGAGGTTCATGGCGACGACGCCTCGGCCGTTGCATTGGAATCACGGCCGGTGTCAGCGATCCGATGCGTACGCCCCCGTCCGCTCCGCGCGCCCCTGACGCGCACTCGGCCGGGCGCGGCACCGTTCAGGAGTCTCTGGTCGACCGGCTCACTGGCCTTCCGAGCCTCATCCTCTTTGTTGAGCGCGTGGGCCAGGCGTTGGTCCGATCAAACGAGAACAACACGCTCATGGCGGTGCTCGATGTCAACATCGACGGGTTTCGTATCTTCAACGACGCCAAGGGAATGAAATTCGGCGATGTCCTCTTGCAGGTTGTGGCCGATCGACTTCAGGAGACGATCGACAGTACCGATGTCATCAGCCGGATCCGTGCCGATGAGTACGGCGTGCTCTGCGCGCCTATTGCCAATGAGGGCGAGGCAATCGCTCGGGCAGAGCGCATTCTTGAATCTCTGGAGCGGCCATTTGCGTTGGCCGACGGTGATGTCATCGTTAGCGCGAGCATCGGGATTGCGTTCAACAATGAGGCAACGTCCTCGGTGGGGATCATCGGAAACGCGGAGGTAGCGCTCCATAGCGCGAAGTCGGAGCGGCGCAGCAGCATCAAGGTTTACAAAGACGAGATCCGGACGCAGGCAAAGTATCGTCTTGCCCTGGACACGGCCCTGCGAAGTGCGTTGGAGCGAGACGAACTGTTCGTTGTCTACCAGCCGATCGCATCATTGAAAGACCGGGTGTATGTCGGCGTGGAGGCGCTTGTGCGTTGGAATCACCCCGAACTCGGTGTCATCGGTCCACAGGAGTTCATTCCAATCGCCGAGGAGACCGGACTGATTGTGCCGATCGGGAGGTTCGTGCTCGAAACGGCGTGTCGACAGCTCCAGCGGTGGAGGGAGGCCTCGCCCAAGGCGAATGACTGGCGCATGTCGATCAATGTGTCGGCATCGCAGCTGAAGGCTCCGGGATTTCCAGAGTCGATCTCGCATGCGCTTGGCGAGACAGGACTCTCCTCCTCGGATCTCCGCATTGAGGTCACGGAGTCCGCCCTCGTCGACGGCGAGGTGGCAACCGAGGTGCTCCGGCGGCTCCGCGAACTCGGCGTGCGCATCTCCATCGATGATTTCGGCACCAAGTACTCGTCGTTGTCGTACATCACCAGACTTCCCATCGATGAATTGAAGATCGATCGGTCCTTTATCGATGATCTCGTCGACAACGAATCCCTGCAGGCGGTGGTTTCGGCGATCTTGACGATTGGAAGGTCGCTGGGCTTGACCGTAACTGCGGAGGGCGTCGAGACCCAGGCTCAGCTGATCCAGCTCCTGATGCTTGGCTGCGACTCGGCGCAGGGGTATCTCTTTGAGCGTCCACTCCTGCCCGGAGCCTGCTTTGCTGCGCTATCCAGTCCGCCGCGGCCACCCCTTGGCCAGAAATGGATGTGAGCGGTCCTCATGCCTCCGATGGGCTCGGGCGCGGATCTCCAGTCGGCGAATTCCCCACGGGTTTCGTGTCGCGCGCAGCTTCGTGTCGCGGGGTCGATGAGTTCACGATGGAGCGGTCGTCTCTCGCACTTTGAATCTTTTACCGAGTGACTCCGATCCCTGTGATCGCGTCGTGCTGATAGCCGACACTCTGGTCCGCAAGCTCCATTGATGCTCCGGCGATATCGGGATATTGCCTGATATTGTCCTCCCTTCGGGGGCGGACGACCGAGCTTCTCCTGAGGAGTTGGTGTGCTCTTCCCGACGATCGACTTCGCGATCTTCTTTGCCGTCGTCTTCGCCGGGAACTGGCTGCTTGCGAACTCTCCCACACGGTGGAAATGGTTCACGCTCCTTGCGAGTTATGTGTTCTACGCCTGGTATGACTGGCGATTCATCTTTCTGCTCATGGCCTCCACGGTTATCAATGCCTTCGCCGGTCGTCTTATCTTCCCGGCGCGGAGCGAACGTGTCAGAAAACGGGTCCTCAGGCTCGCGCTTGTTGCGAACCTAGGGCTTCTCGGATTCTTCAAGTATTTCGACTTCGGCGCCGCGAGCATCGACAACATCTTCCGATGGCTGGGAGTGCACAGCGCGCCGATTTCGCTCATCAACATTACGGTTCCCGTCGGGATCTCGTTCTTCACGTTCATGGGAATGTCCTACGTGATCGATATCTATCGACGGTCACTTGAACCATCGTCGTTCATCGATTTCGCGGTGTATCTATCGTTCTTTCCCCACCTGCTCTCCGGGCCGATCGTGCGCGGTTCGGAGCTGTTGCCACAGATCAAACGTTCGGGGGAGCGTGATGCAGACTCCATCGATCTCCCGGCGGCGGTGTTTCTGATATTCGGGGGCCTGTTCAAGAAGGTCGTACTCTCGAGCTACATCTCCACGGCGATCGTCCAACCCGTGTTCGACTCCCCCTCCGTGCATTCGGGTCCGGAGATCCTCTTCGCGGCATACGGATATGCCGTTCAGATCTACTGCGACTTCAGCGGGTATACCGATATCGCGATTGGGTGCGCGCTCTTGCTGGGCTTTCGATTCCCGCAGAACTTCAATGCGCCTTACACCGCGCGCTCGTTGCAGGACTTCTGGCGAAGATGGCACATGACGCTCTCGCACTGGCTGCGTGACTATCTCTACATTCCGCTTGGTGGTAGCCGCGGCTCGCGGGCGAGCCTCTATCGCAATCTGATGATCACCATGGTGCTCGGCGGCCTGTGGCACGGCGCCGCCTGGACCTTTGTCATCTGGGGGGCGATCCATGGGACGGCGCAGTGTGTCGGTCACTTTCGTCGCGGCCGACGGGTGGCACGGGGCCTCCCACCCCAGTCGGAACGCCTGCTGGCCGTCTGGTTCCAGCGTGCAGTCACCTTCCACATCGTCTGTTTTGGCTGGATCTTCTTCAATGCCCAGACACTCAACGGCGCGTTTACCCTTGTCTCGCGGCTGTTCACGACATGGGGACAGGCGGCTCCGCTGGTGAGGTGGCCGGTGGTATTCGTCATTGTCTACGCAGTCGGGATGCAGTTCATCCCGCGGCCGTGGGCCAATGCGACGCGGTTCGCGTTTGCGAGGATGCCGCTCGTCGCCAAGGGTGTCATCCTTGCTGGCGCGCTCCTGATCATCACGACGCTCGGTCCACCCGGCGTCGCGCCTTTTATCTACTACAAGTTCTAGTCAATATGAGGAAGCCTCCGAGATGCGGAATGCCGAGCGCAGTGATATGAACTTTACGAGGGGAATTTCGCGTTCTGGTGAAGACACGCGGCAATGAGCGGAACCTGCGGGTCCGTGCGCTCTGGCGGAGGCGGACCCATGGAGTCCGTTGTGAGATCGAGAGGAATTGAAGCACGGTGAATCGGAGTTCTCGTCAGGGTCGGAACCTTTCGGCGCCGAGGATATTTGCGGTGGGTCTGGTCTGCTTTGGAACCTGGCTGTTCTTTGATGCCCGTCAGCTATACCAGTCGGCGAATGCGTCGCCGCTCGGAGTGCGAAGAAGCGTAGCGATGGCGATTCTCAACCCCATCGCGCGCCTTGAGCAGTCAATCGGATTCGACCGTGTCGTCAACGGCGCAGATCGCATTGTTGGGAAGACCGGAACACCGGGTGGATCCGCGGTGGCGCTTTCATTGACACCAAAGGCGGGCGCCACACCAAGCAAGATGCGCGCCAAGGGATCTGGAACTGCGAGACCAGGAGCGCCAGTCAATGTGAGGTCCAAGCTTCTCGCACCACTTGCGCAGCCGAGTGCTCGCCATCCGCTCGTCATCCTCGATGTTGGCGACTCCATCGGTGAGGATCTCGGACTCGGATTCATCGACGTGTTCGCGCATGACAAGAAGGTGCAATTACTTGCAAAGTCAGTAGGGGATACGGGGCTTGCGAATCTGGCCTACTACAACTGGATCGCCCAGCTGCCAACGGAAATTGCCACGTATCATCCTGCGGTTGTCGTCGTCATGCTCGGTGGAAACGACGGTCAGTCATTTCAGCAGGGCAACACGGTTGCGCAATTGGGAACCGCCGAATGGTCGCGTGATTACGGACTGCGCGTCGGTCAGATGATGTCCGAGGCAACAGGTTCTGGCGCGCGCGTGATCTGGGTGGGGCTCCCGATCATGGGTCCCGCATCGGGGTTGAGTAACAAGAACGTGTTGAACCAGAACGCGATCTACCAGGCACAGGCGAAGACTCACCCGGGCGTGACCTACGTATCGACGTGGAGGCTGTTCGAGAATGCCGCAGGTCAGTATTCGACCTTCCTTCCCGGTCTCGGTGGAGGGCTCGTGCAGGCGCGCGGAAGCGACGAGACGCATATTGATCCTCCCGGAGGGACCGACATCCTCGGGAACTTTGTGGTCAAGGCGATGGAGTCCGCCTGGCACATCAGGCTCTGATCGGCGAAGGTCACCGGGCCCCCAGACCGCTAGCTGCCAGGACAGGCCCTGGGATCGTACGGAGCGATCGACGGCGCCGACGCAGTCGGGCTGGCGAGCGCCGGGTTCGTCGTCGTTGTCGACGAGGTACCGAGTGCAGCGAGCAACATGGCGTCGATGACCGAGGAGCCCAGCTGTGCCGATGCCGTAGTCGGTGCCACCGACGTCTTGAGCGCGCCAGAATGCACAACCGACGCGTCGGTTCCCGCGACGACGGTGACGTCGGCACCTCCGACGGTCGGGGTCTGGGCGAGCACTGCGAGGCCCGAAAGTGATCGGAGTACGCGCATCGCCTCATCAAGATGGCTCGGGTTTGCGTAATCAACCGTGGTTTCAACGACCGATCCCACGGGAACGCGCGAGGTCACTCCGGTGACTTTGAATCCGAGTCCTCGGAGTCCCGAGGCCATGGCAGACCCTGCCTTCGGGTCACTCGTGCCGTTGACGACCGAAACCGTGGTCGAGAAGGGATGCACATTGACTCCCACAGGCGCTCCGCCCGTGAACTGATCGATGGTCGCCTGGTCCTGGGGCTGGGTTGGGAAGACGACGTATCCGTAGTTGTAACCCTTGTAGTAGTACGTCTGGGTATCCTCGACGACCGGGAGCGTGAGATCTTTCACCGACGCGATCTTCGAGTGGTATGCCAGCAAGAGATTGAGGATCTCGCGGTTGCCAAAGGTCGAGTCAAGGGTGAGGTTCGGTGCGATGGTTGCCAAGAGTGAGTTGTCGGTGACCGGATTGCCGAGTCCGCGCCGCGCAACCTCTTGTCCAAGCACCTTCAAGAAGACGTGCACCCGCTCGATTCTCCCGATGTCTCCCGAACCGTCATAGCCGAGCCAACGATGAGTTCTCTTGTTGTAGTCGTATTGGAGGTGTCGCGCACGCACAAGTGCGAGCGCCTCGAGGCCGCTGATGTGGATGCAACCACTATGGCTGATCATGAGGCCAGACTGGACATCACGGAGCGAGGTAGGGAAATACATCGTGATGCCACCAAGCGTTGTGACGATATTTGCAAATGATTCGAAGTTCAAGAGTACGAAGTGATTGACGGGAATACCGAAGTCCTGCTGGATTGCCGCAACAAGCTGGCTGGGCCCGTTTGCGAGAGCCGCGTCGATCTTGTTGTAAAGACCACCGCTTCGGGCGTTTGGGACAAAGGTGTCGCGCGGAATTGAAAGCAGAACCGGAGTGCGATTCGGTACGAGACGGAGAATCATGATGACGTCGCTGTTGACGCCGTTGACATTGTCCTGGCACTGCTTGACGAAGTTCTCGAAGTTCTTCGCAGGAGTTATCGCGCAACGTGATGTCGATCCGAGCAACAGGATGTTTACTGTTCCAGCCTTTGCGGCCGGTGTGAGCCTGACGTTCACGCGCGCAATTGAATTCAATTGATAGAAGAGATAGCCCGCCGAACTCCCGATCACCACAAGGAGGACAACGACAACAACCTCTGTGGTTCGCGTGACCCGCCGACGGATCTTCGACTGAAGTGCGCGCTTGGTCCGCCGTCTGACGCGCCACGATCCCTCGGATTTCGAGTTCGCAGCGCGCGCATCTCCGTGCCCGGGTTGGAGACCTGATCTGTCGTTCGCGTAGGCGCCTGCACCAGGAGGAGCAATGCCGTTGCCCTGTGCTTTGTCTGTCGACTCGCGCTCGGATTGTTCGCTGTCTCCGGGAATGTCAGGCATGGGCAGGTTCAGTATATGAGTTGATCGGCGAAAATGAACCTCGCGTCGATGCGGGAATCCAACCGATTCACAGACCTGCTTTGGGCGATCCATGATCGGGTTTCGGATACGCCCACATCGGCGCGAACCCGCGAAGCAGCACCGCGGAGATGACTGCTCACTTTCTGCTCGCGAATTCGGAGCCTGCGTGGAGGACGATTGGCGTCGCGAGGTGAGACCGAAGCGGGGGACTCATCAGATAGCCCATGGCGCTATCGCACCCAAGTCGATGGAGCTCGGCTCTCTGGATATCGTGCTCAACGCCCTCGGCGACTGTCTGGAGCCCAAGGTTCCTCGCGAGGCTGACGATGGTGGAGATGAATGCTCCGCCTTCGGCGTCGGGATCGGTAAGGGGATCGATAAAAGACTTGTCGATCTTGAGAAGGCTGATCGGGAACTGTCGAAGGTACGTCAATGAGGAATAGCTCAGTCCGAAATCGTCGATCGCGAGGCGAAGGCCCATGGCGTTCAGGGCACTCAGGACGTGCCCTGCCCGCTCCGGGTCTCTGGAAAGCGCGCTCTCGGTGACCTCGAGGACCAGCTGATCTTGGCCGATCCCGGCCGAGGCAATTGAGGATCGGGCATCTTCGACGAGACGCGGATCCTCAATTTGCCTCTTCGAGAGGTTCACCGAGATGTTGAGGGGGTAGCCGCGTAGCTGTGACCAAAGCTTCGCCTGCATGCACGCCTCCTGGATCACCCATCTGCCGATCGGGATGATCTGCCCGGTCTCCTCGGCGATTGCGATGAAACGCGCAGGCTCGAGCAGACCAAGTCGCGGGTGTTGCCAGCGCAACAGCGCCTCGAACCCTTCGAGCCTTCCGTCCGCAAGTGCGTACTGCGGTTGATATTCGAGGAAGAACTCACCGCGCGCGAGAGCTCCCTTGAAGGAGTTGGTGATCTCAAGGCGTTCGACGGTGCGTGCAAGCATCGACTCGCGGAAGGCCTCGAAGCGGTCCCGTCCCGCTGCTTTGGCCGCGTACATTGCTGAGTCTGCCTCACTGAGAAGCCCCTCGGTTGTGGTGTCCTGGCGGGCGACCGCGACTCCGACACTCACCGAGAGCGCAATCTCGCGACCCTCTACAACAATCGGTTCACGCAGCACCGTGACAATGCGCTCGGCGATAGCGGTTGCCGCTGCCGGATCTTCGAGCCCTTCCAGAAGGATTGCAAACTCGTCGCCACTGAGTCTTGCAACGAGATCCCCGGGCCGCACCGCTTCGACGAGCTGTCGGGCAACCACCACGAGCATCGCATCGCCGATCGGGTGGCCGAGACTGTCATTGATGGTCTTGAAATTGTCAAGATCGCAGAAGCACATCGCGACGATGCCTTGTTCTCGCGACGGCGCGGACAGCGCGAGTTCAACGCGTTCCTGGAGCAGCTCTCTGTTGGCGAGACCCGTCAGGCTGTCGTGGGAGGCGCGGTGACGCAACTCCTCCTCAAGCGTGT